>JBEEMX010000111.1:0-14995 GCA_041192465.1 Pseudomonadota bacterium
GCGCATCGGCGTCGAGCTGGCGCTGGAGGACTGGACCCGCGTCGGTCGCGGCACGCCGACGATCGTCGATCTGCAGCCGTCCGGGCGCTTCCTGATGGAGGAGTTCCACGACGCGGGCGGCTTGCCGGCGGTGCTGCGGCGGCTGGGCGAAGCCGGTTTGCTGCCCCATCCCGACGCGCTCACCGCGAATGGCCGCACGCTGTGGCAGAACGTGCAGGATGCGCCGCTGTGGAACGACGAGGTGATCCGCCCGCTGGACAAGCCGCTGGTGGCCGATGGCGGGATCTGCATCCTGCGCGGCAACCTGGCGCCGCGTGGGGCGGTGCTCAAGCCGTCGGCGGCGACCCCTGCGCTGTTGCAGCACCGGGGCCGCGCCGTCGTGTTCGAGAACCTCGAAGACTACAAGGCGCGCATCGCCGATCCCGAGCTGGAGGTGGATGCGCAGTCGGTGCTGGTGCTGAAGAACTGCGGCCCGCGTGGCTACCCCGGCATGGCCGAGGTCGGCAACATGGGCCTGCCGCCGAAGCTGCTGGCGCAGGGCGTGACGGACATGGTGCGGCTGTCGGATGCGCGCATGAGCGGCACGGCCTACGGCACCGTGGTGCTGCACGTCGCGCCGGAAGCGCGGGCGGGCGGGCCGCTGGCGGTGGTGCAGGACGGCGACTGGATCGAGCTGGACTGCGCGGGCGGGCGGCTGCACCTGGAGGTGTCGGACGAGGCGCTTCAAGCGCGTCTGGCGGTCTGGGCCGAAACGCGCCAGCCCATCCCGGCCGACGGCAGCGGCTACCGCAAGCTCTACGTCGAGCATGTGCTGCAGGCGGACGAGGGCTGTGATTTCGATTTCCTGGTCGGGTGCCGCGGGGCCGAGGTGCCGCGGCATTCGCATTGAGCACGCATTGAGGCTGTACCGATGATGTTTTCCGCCCGCAATCCCCGCCACGTCGGCGTCTACCCGGTCGTGCCGACGACGTTCACCGCGTCCGGCGACCTCGACCTGCCGAGCCAGTTGCGCTGTGTCGATTTCATGATCGACGCGGGTTCCAATGGCCTGTGCATCCTGGCGAACTTCTCCGAGCAGTTCGTGCTGTCCGACGCCGAGCGCGAGACGCTGACCCGCGCGATCCTGGAGCACGTCGCCGGCCGCGTGCCGGTGATCGTGACGACGACGCACTTCAGCTCCCGCATTTGCGCCGAACGCAGCCGCCGTGCGCAGGAACAGGGCGCCGCGATGGTGATGGTCATGCCGCCGTACCACGGCGCGACGCTGCGGGTGTCGGAAGGGCAGATCCACGCCTTCTACCGCACCGTGTCCGACGCGATCGACATCCCCATCATGGTGCAGGACGCGCCGATCAGCGGCACCGCGATGTCCGCCGACTTCCTCGCCCGCATGGCCCGCGAGATTGCGCAGGTGTCCTACTTCAAGATCGAGACCCCTGGTGCGGCGTCTAAGCTGCGCGAGCTGATCCGGCTCGGCGGCGACGCGGTCGAAGGCCCCTGGGACGGCGAAGAAGCCATCACGCTGCTGCCCGACCTGGACGCGGGCGCGACCGGCGCGATGACCGGCGGCGCGTACCCGGACGGCATCCGCCTGATCGTCGATGCCTACCGCGCAGGTCGGCGCGAAGAGGCGGTGGCGCTCTACACGCAGTGGCTGCCGCTCATCAACTACGAGAACCGCCAGTGCGGCCTGCTGGCCTGCAAGGCGCTGATGCAGGAGGGCGGCGTGATCGCCTGCGAGGCGCCGCGCCACCCGCTGCCCGCGATGCACCCCGACACCCGCGCCGGCCTGATCGAGACGGCACGCCGGCTCGATCCGCTGGTGCTGCGCTGGGGTCGATGAATCCAAACCCGCCGAGCCCGGTTGGCTCGAAGACCGACAGGAGACAACGATGAACCGCAAACTGATGCTCAAGACCACGCTCGCCACCAGTCTGGTCGCCGCGTTCGTGCTGACCGGCACCGCCCATGCCCAGGACAAGGGCACCGTCGGCGTGTCGATGCCGACCAAGTCCTCGGCGCGCTGGATCTCCGACGGTGACAGCATGGTCAAGGTGCTCAAGGACAAGGGCTACAAGGTCGACCTGCAGTACGCCGATGACGACATCCAGAACCAGCTCGCCCAGATCGAGAACATGGTCACCAAGGGCGCCAAGGTGCTGGTGATTGCCGCGATCGACGGCACCACGCTGTCCAACGCGCTGCAGAAAGCCGCCGACAAGGGCGTCAAGGTCATCGCCTACGACCGCCTGATCAAGGGCAGCAAGAACGTCGATTACTACGCCACCTTCGACAACTTCCAGGTTGGCGTGATCCAGGCCAACTCGCTGGTCAAGGGCCTGAACCTCGCGGGCGGAAAGGGCCCGTTCAACATCGAGCTGTTCGGCGGCTCGCCGGACGACAACAACGCCTTCTTCTTCTACGACGGCGCGATGTCGGTGCTCAAGCCCTACATCGACAGCGGCAAGCTGGTGGTGCGCTCCAAGCAGATGGGCATGGACAAGGTCGGCACGCTGCGCTGGGACGGCGCTGTCGCCCAGGCCCGCATGGACAACCTGCTCAGCGCCTACTACGGCAAGGACCGCGTGGACGCCGTGCTGTCGCCCTATGACGGCCTGAGCATCGGCATCCTGTCGTCGCTGAAGGGCGTCGGCTACGGCACGCCGAAGCAGCCGTACCCGTTCGTCTCGGGCCAGGACGCGGAAGTCGCCTCGGTCAAGTCCATGCTGCGCGGCGAGCAGTACTCGACCGTGTTCAAGGACACCCGCGAACTGGCCAAGGTCACCGGCGGCATGATCGACGCGATGCTCAGCGGCAAGAAGGTCGAGATCAACGACACCAAGACCTACAACAACGGGGTCAAGGTGGTGCCGTCCTACCTGCTCAAGCCGGTCAGCGTGGACGCGACGAACTGGAAGCCGATCCTGATCGACAGCGGCTACTACAAGGAAAGCCAGATCAAGTAAGGCTCGGCCAACGCCCACCCGACGATCAACCGGAACCCGCACCATGACGACGATCCTGGAGATGCGCGGCATCACCAAGCAGTTCCCGGGCGTCAAGGCGCTCGACAACGTGAACCTGCGCGTGCGGGCCGGCGAGATCCACGCCGTGGTGGGCGAGAACGGCGCCGGCAAGTCCACGCTGATGAAGGTGCTCAGCGGCGTGTACCCGCACGGCAGCTACAGCGGCGAGATCGTCTACGACGGTCAGCCGCGGGCCTTCACCGGCATCGCCGACAGCGAGCACGTCGGCGTCATCATCATCCACCAGGAGCTGGCGCTGGTGCCGCTGCTGTCGATCGCCGAGAACATCTTCCTCGGCAACGAGCCGTCGCGCTACGGCGTGATCGACTGGCAGGCGTGCCACGTCCGCACCCGCGCCCTGCTCGACAAGGTGGGGCTGGCCGAGTCGCCGACGACGCTGATCGACGACCTCGGCGTCGGCAAGCAGCAGCTCGTGGAGATCGCCAAGGCGCTGTCCAAGGAGGTGAAGCTGCTCATCCTCGACGAGCCGACCGCCAGCCTGAACGAGACGGACAGCGACGCGCTGCTGCGGCTGCTGGTGGAGCTGCGGCGCCAGGGCATCGCCTGCATCCTCATCTCGCACAAGCTCAACGAGATCGCCAAGGTGGCGGACGCGGTGACGGTGCTGCGCGACGGCGCGACGGTCCACCACATCGACTGCCGCGACGCGCCGCCCAGCGAGGACGAAATCATCCGCCACATGGTCGGCCGCGAGATGGCCGACCGCTACCCGCGCCGCACGCCAGAACTCGGCGAGACGGTGTTCGAGGTGCGCGACTGGACGGTCCACCACCCGCTGCACGCCGACCGCCAGGTGGTCAAGGGCGTACACCTCACGGCGCGGCGCGGCGAGATCGTCGGCATCGCCGGGCTGATGGGGGCCGGGCGCACCGAGCTGGCGATGAGCGTGTTCGGCCGCGCCTACGGGCAGCGCATCCGCGGCGAGGTGCGCGTGAAGGGGCAGCCGGTCGATGTCTCCACCATCCAGCGTGCCATCGACCACGGCATCGCCTACGTCACCGAGGACCGCAAGGGCTACGGCCTGGTGCTCGACCACGGCATCGACCACAACATCACGCTGGCGCACCTGTCCGGCGTGTCACGGCGCGGCGTGATCGACGAGGGCCGCGAGTTCACCGTCGCCAACGAGTACCGCCGGGCGCTGGGCATCCGCTGCGCCGACGTGTACCAGACGGTCGGCAACCTCTCGGGTGGCAACCAGCAGAAGGTGGTGCTGAGCAAGTGGCTGTTCTCGCAGCCGCAGGTGCTCATCCTCGACGAGCCGACCCGCGGCATCGACGTGGGCGCCAAGTTCGAGATCTACAGCCTCATGGCGGGGCTCGCGGCCGAGGGGCGCTGCATCGTGATGATCTCGTCGGAGATGCCGGAGCTGCTCGGCATGTGCGACCGGATCTACGTGATGAACGAGGGGCGCTTCGTCGCCGAATTCACCGCCGCCGAGGCGAGTCAGGAAAAGATCATGCGATCGATCGTGTCAGCAGGAGCGCACTGAATGGATGCCCTGAAAAACAACCTCCGCGAGTACGGGATGCTGATGTCCCTGATCGCCATCATGGCCTTCTTCCAGGTCATGACCGACGGCACGCTGATGCAGCCGCTCAACCTCACCAACCTGATCCTGCAGAACAGCTACATCGTCATCATGGCGCTGGGCATGCTGCTGGTGATCGTGGCGGGGCACATCGACCTGTCGGTCGGCTCGGTGGTGGGCTTCATCGGGGCGCTGGCGGCCGTGCTGATGGTGCAGTACGGCTGGCATTTCGTGCCGGCCACGCTGGTGTGCCTCGTCTGCGGCGGGCTGATCGGCGCGGCGCAGGGCTGGTTCGTCGCCTTCATGAAGATCCCGTCCTTCATCGTCACGCTGGCGGGGATGCTGGTGTTCAAGGGTCTGAGCCTGGCGCTGCTGCAGGGGCAGTCCGTCGGGCCGTTCCCGGACACCTTCCAGCTTCTCAGCTCGGGTTTCATTCCTGACGTGTTCGAAGGGGAGACGCTGCGCATCACCTCGCTGGTGATCGGGCTGGCGCTGGCGGCGGTGCTGTTCTGGCTGAAGCTGCGCGAGCGCACGCAACAGGCGGCGCACGGCATGGCAGGCGAGCCGCTGGCGTTTTTTGTCGGCAAGCAAGGGGTGTTCGTCGCGCTGATCGTGCTGTTCGCCTACCTGCTGTCGTCCTACAAGGGCTTGCCGAACGTGCTGATCATCATGGCGCTGCTGATGGCGCTGTTCGACTTCGTGACGCAGCGCACCGTCATCGGCCGGCGCCTCTACGCGCTGGGCGGCAACGAGAAGGCGGCGCGGCTGTCCGGCATCAAGACCGATCGGCTGTCGTTCTGGACCTTCGTGAACATGGGCGTGCTGGCGGCGCTGGCGGGGCTGGTGTTCGCGGCGCGGCTCAACACGGCCACGCCCAAGGCCGGTCTCGGCTTCGAGCTGGACGTGATCGCCGCGTGTTTCATCGGCGGTGCCTCGGCTTCGGGCGGGGTGGGCAAGGTGCTGGGGGCGGTGATCGGCGCCTTCATCATGGGCGTGATGAACAACGGCATGTCCATCCTCGGCATCGGCATCGACTACCAGCAGGTCATCAAGGGCCTGGTGCTGCTCGCGGCGGTGTTCGTGGATGTGTACAACAAGAAGAAGGGCTGAGGGTTGAGACAGGATGGCCCCGAGGTGAAAGCTCCGTTCACGGACCCGCACTACCGCGAGCCGCCCGACCGAAAAAGCATGCACGGGCGCATCGTGCGCGACCTCGGGATGCGCATCGTCTCGGGCGAGCTGAAGCCCGGCGACCGGCTGCCGAGCGAGGCGTCGCTGTGTGCCGACTATGACGTGAGCCGGCCGGTGCTGCGCGAGGCGACGCGGGTGCTGGTGGCCAAGGGACTGGTGCTGTCGCGCCAGCGGGCCGGCGCCACGGTGCGCGCCCAGAGCGACTGGCACCTGCTGGACCCGGACGTGCTGTACTGGCTGATCCAGTCGAAGCCGCAGGGCGAGTTCGTCGAGACGCTGCTGACCGTGCGGCGCATCTTCGAGCCGGCCGCCGCCGCGCTGGCCGCCCAGGTCGCCAGCGACGCCGCGATCGACGGCATCGCCAGCGCCTACGCCGCGATGGAGGCCGCCCCCACGCCCGAGGCGCTGCTGGAGCCGGACCTCGCCTTCCCCATCCTCACCGCGCTGCAGCACCGCGACCCGCTCGGTGCCCGACAGGCCACGCTGGTGCAACTGGAAGAAACCAAGGGGGATCTTTCGGTGGTGCTGGACACGCCAAATGGCCAGAATGTCGCGGCATCCACCGACCGTTCCTTTTCCTAGCCCCTGCACAGGGAGTCTGCTGATGTCCGCCACCTTTCCGCTGAACGTCTGGTACGCCGCCGCCTGGGACCACGAGGTCAAGCGCGTGCTGCTGCCCCGCACCATCGCCAGCCGCGACATGGTCCTTTACCGCACCACGGCCGGCGAGGCCGTGGCGCTGGAAAACGCCTGCTGGCACCGGCTGCTGCCGCTGTCGCTGGGGCGGCTGGTGGGCGACGAGGTGGAATGCGGCTACCACGGGCTGGTGTACGACGCGCAGGGTCGCTGCACCCACATGCCGTCGCAGGAAACGGTCAACCCTTCCGCCTGCGTGCCGTCGTATCCGGTGGTCGAGCGCCACCGCTTCGTCTGGGTCTGGCCCGGTGATCCGGCGCTGGCCGATCCCGCGCTGGTGCCCGACCTGCACTGGAACCACGATCCCGAATGGGCCGGCGACGGCAAGCTGATCGAGGTGGCCTGCGACTACCGGCTGGTGATCGACAACCTGATGGACCTGACGCACGAGACCTTTGTCCACGGCTCGTCCATTGGCAACCGCGAAGTCGCCGAAGCCCCGTTCATCAGCACCCACGGCGACCGCACCGCCACCGTCACCCGCTGGATGTCCGCCATCGAAGCGCCGCCGTTCTGGGCCTCGCAGATCCGGCAGGCGCATGGCTACACCGGTCCGGTCGATCGCTGGCAGATCATCCACTTCGAGGCGCCGTGTACCGTGGCGATCGACGTGGGGGTGGCGAAGGCGGGCACCGGTGCGATCCCGTCCGAGGGCCACGAGAGCGACCGGCGGCAGGGCGTCAACGGCTACGTGCTCAACACGATCACGCCGTCCACGGACAAGACCTGTCTCTACTTCTGGGCCTTCTGCCGCAACTACCTGCTGACCGAGCAGAAGATCACCACCGAACTGCGCGAGGGCGTGACCCGCGTGTTCGGCGAGGACGAAGTGATCCTCGAAGCCCAGCAACGGGCCATCGACGCCCACCCCGGCTACCGCTTCAGCAACCTCAACATCGACGCCGGCTCGATGTGGGCGCGCCGCCTGATCGACCGCCAGATCGCGGCCGAGCAGCGGCCCGCGGCTGTGGTGATCCCCATTCGTGCGGCCTGACCCCGCGGGAGCTTGTTGCCATGAAAGCCAGCCAGCAGACCCACCTCGTCACGGTGGACCACATCACCGACCTCAGCCCCACCGTGCGCGAGTTCACTTTGCGGCCCGACGATGGCGCCGCTGCCGCCTACGCACCGGGCAGCCACCTGCCGGTCGAGGTGCCAGTCGGCGAGCGCCGCACGGTGCCGCGCCACTATTCGCTGATCGGTCTGCCGGGCGACGGCGTCTGGCGCATCGCGGTGAAGCACCTGCCGCAGGGGCGCGGCGGCTCGCGGGCGATGTGGCGGCTGGAGGAGGGCGCCCGGCTGCGGGTCGGGGCGCCGGCCAGCCATTTCGAGCTGGACCACCGCGCCCGCGACGTGCTCTTGCTGGCCGGTGGCATCGGCGTGACGCCGCTGGTCGGCATGGCGCAGGCGCTGGCGGAACGGGCGGCGTTGCGCGGCGATGTGCGGGTACGGATGCTCCAGGTGGCGCGCACGGCAGACGAACTGGTGTTCTCCGATACGCTGACCGAGGCGCTGGGCGAGCGGCTGCGCACTGTCGTCACCGGGGCGGGGCAGGCGCTGAACCTGACCGCCGAAATCGCCGCGCTGTCGCCGCAGGCGCAGCTCTACGTCTGCGGCCCGGCCGGGCTGATGCAGCACACGCGCCGCGTCTGGGCCGAGGCGGGGCGGCCAGCGGTACACCTGCGCTTCGAGACCTTCGGCACCAGCGGCGAACATCCGGCGCAGGCGTTCACGGTGAAGCTGCCTCGCCACGGTCTGACGCTCGACGTACCAGCGGACAGCACGCTGCTGGAGGCGCTGGAGCGGGCCGGGGTCGAGGTGCTGGCGGACTGTCGGCGCGGCGAGTGCGGGTTGTGCGCGGTGGACGTGCTGTCGGTCGAGTCCGGTGTGCTCGACCACCGCGACGTGTTCCTCAGTGCCGGACAGCGTGCGGCGAACCGACAACTCTGTGCCTGCGTGTCGCGGGCGGCGGGCGGGGCATCGGGAACTCCCGCTTGTATCGTGCTGGACAGCAGCTATCGTGCCGACTGAGTTTGCGTTTGAATCAGGAGACAACGACATGAAGACCCCGTTCCGGCTGGCTGCCACGGCCGCCGCGCTGACCCTGGCCGGCGCTGCCCAAGCCCAGGAAGTCACCCTCAAGTTCCACCACATCTGGAACACCCAGGCGATGGCTTCCGTCAATGTCATCACGCCGTGGTGCGACAAGATCGCCGCCGAGTCGGCCGGCAAGATGAAGTGCCAGGTGCTGCCGGCCATGTCCGGTGGCGGCACGCCGCCGCAGCTCGTGGACCGCGTGAAGGATGGCGTGGACGATGTGGTCATCACGCTGCCCGGCTACACGGCCGGCCGCTTCCCGGCGATGGAGGTGTTCGAGCTGCCCTTCATGACCAACTCGGCCGAGGTGGGTGCCCGCGCCGCGTGGGACTACCTGCAGAAGAACGCGCTCAAGGAATTCCCCGGCACCAAGATCCTGGCCACCTGGGTCCACGACGAAGGCTATGTCCACACCCGCGAGAAGCCGGTGAAGACGCTGGCGGATTTCAAGGGTCTGAAGATGCGCGCCCCGACCCGGCAGACCAACAAGCTGCTTGCGGCACTCGGCGCGTCGCCCGTGGGCATGCCGCTGCCAGCGCTGCCTGACGCGGTGAGCAAGGGCACGATCGACGGCTTCCTGCTGCCGTGGGAGGTGATGCCGTCGCTGAAGCTGCAGGAGATGGTCAAGTACCACACCGAAACCGACCCGTCGCGGCCGGCGCTCTACAGCGCGGTGTTTGTCTTTGCCATGAACCAGGCCAAGTACGACGCCCTCAGCCCCGAGCTGAAGAAGGTGATCGACACCAACAGCGGCCCCGCGTATTCGCAGTCCATCGGCAAGATCTGGGACAACAGCCAGGCGGTGGGCCGCAAGGCGGCGATGGACCACGGCAACGTGTTCTACCGTTTGCCGCTGTCCGAGATGGACAACTGGGTCAAGGCGTCCGCCGGGCTGTATGACGACTGGACGGCCGACATGGACAAGCGTGGCCTGAACGGCAAGCAACTGCTGCAGGACGCCCGTGAGCTGCTGGTGAAGTACAAGAAATGAGCGCGGCGCTGTCCCGGCTGGCCGGGTGGTTTGCGGTGCTCGGCGGCTTGTGTGCCGCGGCGGTGGCGGGGATGGTGGTGGTCAGCGTTGCCGGGCGCGCACTCTGGTCGACACCGATTCCCGGTGATGTCGAACTCACGCAGTTTGGCGTGGCGTTGTGCATTTCGCTGTGCCTGCCCTGGGCGCAGGTTCACCGCGCCAACATCATCGTGGACTTCTTCACCCAGAAAGCCGGGCCGGCCACCCTGCGCGGGCTGGATGGGCTGGGCGCCTTGCTGCTGGCGGCCATGACGGCGCTGCTGGCGTGGCGCACGGCGGCTGGCGCACAGGCCATGCTGGAGGCGCACGAGGCGACGATGATCCTCGACCTGCCGATGTGGTGGGTCTATGCGCTGCTGGCGCCGGGCCTGGCGCTGACGGCGCTGGTCGCACTGGTGCAGGCGGTCGTCGGCCCCGATGCCAAGGAGGCCACCGCATGACACCCACCGTGATCGGCCTGATGATGTTCGCGGGCATGCTGGCGATGATGGCGCTGCGCGTGCCGATCGCCGCCGCCATGTTCATCCCCGGCGCGCTCGGCTACTGGGCGCTGACCAACGACATGGCGCTGCTCAACCAGCTCAAGGGCGCCCCCGTCGCACGCTTGACGGTGTACGACCTGTCGGTGATCCCGCTGTTCCTGCTCATGGGCCAGTTCGCGACCCAGGGCGGGTTGAGCCGCGACCTGTTCAAGGCGGCGGCGGCCTTTGTCGGCCACATCCGCGGCGGGCTGGCGATGGCGGCGATCCTGGCGGCGGCGGCGTTCGGCGCAGTGTGCGGTTCGTCCGTCGCCACGTCCGCCACCATCACCCAGGTCGCCTACCCGGAGATGAAGGCCAATGGCTACCACGGCCGGCTGTCCACCGCGGCACTGGCCTGCGGCGGCACGCTTGGCATCCTGATCCCGCCGTCGGTGCCACTGGTGGTCTACGCGATCCTGACCGAGCAGAACGTCGCCAAGCTCTTCGCGGCGGCCTTCATTCCCGGGCTCATCGCGATGACCGGCTACCTGATCGTCATCGCCATCGTCTGCCGCTTGCGGCCGGAACTGGCCAAG
This sequence comes from Pseudomonadota bacterium, assembly GCA_041192465.1. GTDB lineage: Bacteria > Pseudomonadota > Gammaproteobacteria > Burkholderiales > Burkholderiaceae_C > Sphaerotilus. Next base: position 10,650 of record JBEEMX010000111.1, read on the forward strand.
CCCAGCGCACCGCTGGCCTGGCAGGCGCGCTGGGCCGCGCTGCTGAACATCTGGCCGATCGTGCTGATCTTCCTGGTGGTGTTTGGCGGGATCTACGGGGGGCTGTTTTCACCGACCGAGGGCGCTGCGGTGGGCACGGTCGGCACCTTCCTTGCGGGCCTGCTGCGCCGCGAGCTGGACCGCGCTGGCATCGTGCGCAGCTTCCTGGGCACGGCCGAGACCTCGGCGATGGTGTTCATGATCTTCCTCGGCGCCGACATGATGAACGCGGCGCTGGCGCTCACGCAGATGCCCGCGGTGCTGGCGCAGTGGGTCAGTCACCTCGCTGTCTCGCCGCTGTGGATCGTGGGTGGGGTGCTGCTGATGTATGTGGTGCTCGGCTGCGTGATGGACGAGCTGTCGATGCTGCTGCTGACGATCCCGGTGCTGTTTCCGGCCATCATGGGCTTGCCGCTGATGGGGCTGGAGCTGGAGCCGAAGGCGATCTGGTTCGGCATCCTGGTGCTGATGACGGTGGGCATCGGCATGGTGGCGCCACCCGTGGGTCTGAACGTCTACGTCGTCAACGGCATCGCGCGCGACGTGTCGATGAACGAGACGTACAAGGGCGTGTTCCCCTTCCTCGCCAGCGACGTGCTGCGGCTGCTGGCGCTGCTGGCCTTTCCGTCGATCAGCCTGGGGCTGGTGACATTGCTGTTCAAGGTGTGAGGCGCCACCGTCACCTTGGGGCATCCTGAAACTCGGGTTCGCCCGAGCCGCAGCGTCGGATTCCTCGTCTATTCTTCAGCCGCTTCAAAACCAATACAGGAGACACACCATGGCAGGTACCTTTGAACTCAAAGCGTCTGGGCAGGACCAATTCCGCTTCAATCTCAAGGCGGGCAACCACCAGATCATCCTCACCAGCCAGTCCTACGCCAGCAAGGCGTCGGCACTGAATGGCATCGAATCGGTGCGCACCAACAGCCAGCTCGATGCACGCTTCGACCGCCGCACCTCCAAGGCCGGCGAGCCGTACTTCGTCCTGATGGCCGGCAATGGCCAGATCATCGGCCAGAGCGAGATGTACTCGTCGGCGGCAGCGATGGAAAACGGTGTCCAGTCCGTCACCCGCAACGGCGCGGACGCGGCACTGAAGGATCTGACCGCCGAGGTCTGACCGCTTGGGTTCCTAGAATGCAGGGATGGAACCCTTTCTCATTTCGACTGGTGTCGTCGCCCTTGGCGAAATTGGCGACAAGACCCAACTGCTTGCCCTGCTGCTGGCCGCGCGCTTTCGCCGGCCGGTGCCGATCATCCTCGGCATCTTCGTGGCGACCGTGCTCAACCACGCGCTGGCCGGGCTGGTCGGAGGGGCGGTGGCGCGATTTCTCGGGCCGTACCTGCTGCGCTGGGTGATCGGCGTGTCTTTCCTGGCGATGGCCGCGTGGATGCTGGTGCCCGACGAGATCGACGACGCGGAAGGTGGCACGCAGCGTTTCGGCGTCTTCGGCACCACCGTGATCGCTTTCTTCCTGGCCGAGATGGGCGACAAGACGCAGATCGCCACCGTTGCGCTAGCGGCGCGTTACACCGCGCTGTTCCAAGTGGTCGCTGGCACCACCTTCGGGATGATGCTGGCGAACGTGCCGGCCGTGCTGCTGGGTGACCGCGCCGCCCGCGCGATTCCGATGCAACTGGTCCACGCCATCGCGGCGGGCATCTTTGCGGTGCTGGGGGTGCTGACGCTGTTCAATGTCGGGCGCCTGTTCTGAGTGCCTGCACTGGTCTGACGGAAATCCGACCCCCAGTGTGGTGCATTGACGGATAGCCGGTCCCGCACCGGGTCGCGTCTGCCGCGCGGCGTTCCAAATCAAGCACTTGGCGCCAGCCGCCTTCGTGAGCGGTACCGGAAAAAGCTGGCACGCCCTGTGCAATCTGACCGGGCATGGCTGCCTTCCTCGATCTGCTTCGCCCGCTCCGGGGCCACCTTCAGCGCTCTGCGCGGGTGGCGCTGCTGGCGGGTGCTGGTCTGGCGAGCGCCGCCGCGCCCGCGCAGGAAGCCGACACCCTGCGCAAGATCGCCGAGACCGGCACCATCAACCTCGGGCACCGCGAGTCGTCGGTGCCATTTTCCTACTACGACCAGCGCAAGCAGGTGGTGGGCTATTCGCATGAGCTGATGCTGCGCCTGCTGGACAGCATCAAGGCCGAGCTGAAGCTGCCCGCGCTGACCATCAAGCTGATCCCCGTGACGGCGCAGAACCGCATCCCGCTGGTGCGCAACGGCACGGTTGATCTGGAGTGCGGCTCGACCACCCACAACGCCGAGCGGGCGCGTCAGGTCGGTTTCTCCACCACCTTCTTTCTCGCCGGCACGCGGCTGATGACACGCCGCGGCTCCGGCATCCAGGACTTTCCTGACCTCGCCGGCAAGACCGTCGTGGTCACCGCGGGCACCACCTCCGAGCGGCTGCTGCGCACCTACACCGAACGCAACAGCCTGCGCATCACGACGCTGCCGGCCCGTGACCACGGCGACGCCTTCCTCGCGCTGGAGTCCGGCCGGGCCGAGGCATTCATGATGGACGACGCACTGCTCTACGGTGAACGTGCCAAGGCGGTGCGCCCGGACGACTGGGTGGTGGTGGGAACCCCGATGTCCACCGAGGCCTATGCCTGCATGATGCGGCGCGGCGATCCGGCCTTCAAGGCGGTGATCGACCGCGGCCTGACCGAGCTGATGCGTTCGGGCGAGGCGCTGAAGATTTATACCCGCTGGTTCCAGGGGCCCATTCCGCCCAAGGGGCTGAACCTGAACTGGCCGCCGTCCCCGGCGCTGCTGGAGTTGTACAAGAAACCCAATGATCGGCCCCTGGGCTGAACACGTCGGCCCCAAGGGCTTATCTGCTGTCTATCCACCCACTGCATTCGTTGCTTGAAAAGGAAGTCTCATGAAGAAGTCTCTGCTGGTTGTCGCTGCGCTGCTGGCCTTCGGTACAGCACAAGCTGACACGCTCAAGAAGATCAAGGACAGCGGCTCCATCACGATGGGTGTGCGCGAGTCCTCCGGCGCACTGTCGTACACGCTGGGCGACAACAAGTTCGTCGGCTACCACATCGAACTGTGCGAGCGCGTGATCGCCGACCTGGAAAAGTCGCTGGGCACCAAGCTTGCCGTCAAGTACCAGCCGGTCACGTCGCAGAACCGCATCCCGCTGATGGAAAACGGCACCGTGGACATCGAGTGCGGCTCCACCACCAACAACGCCGCCCGCCAGAAGCAGGTGTCGTTCGCGGTGACCACCTTCGTCGAGGAAGTGCGCATCGCCGTCAAGGCGAACTCGGGCATCACTGCGATCGGCCAGCTCAACGGCAAGAACGTGGCCACCACCACCGGCACCACCTCGGTGCAACTGCTGCGCAAGCACGAGAAGGCCACCGGCGTCGATTTCAAGGAACTCTTCGGCAAGGACCACGCCGACAGCTTCCTGCTGCTCGACTCCGGCCGTGCCGATGCGTTCGTGATGGACGGGGCCATCCTGGCCGGCAACATCGCCAAGTCCAAGAATCCGGCCGACTTCAAGATCGTCGGCGAGGTGCTCTCCACCGAGCCGATCGCGATCATGCTGCCCAAGGACGAACCGGCCTTCAAGACCGCCGTGGACAACAGCCTGAAGGCGATGATGAAGTCCGGCGAGATCGCCAAGGTGTGGGACAAGTGGTTCATGCAGCCGATCCCGCCGACCAATTCCAAGGTGGGCATGGCCGTCAACGACAACACCAAGGCGGCCTGGGCCAACCCCAACGACAAGCCCGCTGAAGACTACGCCAAGAAGTAAGGAGCCGACCTGTGACTAGCTGGGACTGGCAGGTTTTCTGCAAGAACACGGTCGATGGCGAGCTGGTGCCGCGCTGCTTCGGCGAGGGCGGCGACATCACCTACCTCGACTGGCTGCTGTCGGCCTGGGGCTGGACGGCGTCGGTGTCGGCGCTGGCGCTGATCGTGGCGCTGGGGTTCGGGGTGCTCATGGGCATCTTGCGCACCACGCCCAGCAAGGCGCTCGTCTTCATCGGCGACGCCTGGACGGAGCTGTTCCGCAACATCCCGGTGCTGGTCCAGGTCTTCCTCTGGTACTTCGTGATCCCGGAGCTGGTGCCGCCGCTCAAGCAGGTGCCGAGCTTCCTGCTGGTGGTGCTGGCGCTGGGTTTTTTCACCTCGGCGCGCATCTCCGAGCAGATCAAGGCCGGCATCCAGAGCCTGCCGAAAGGCCAGCGTCACGCCGGTCTCGCGATGGGCCTGACACTGCCGCAGACCTACCGTTACGTGTTGCTGCCGATGGCGTTCAACAAGCCTCGGTTGAACC
>JBEEMX010000112.1:0-8912 GCA_041192465.1 Pseudomonadota bacterium
GGTTGCGCGCACAGCGCCACGAGTCCGGCCAGACCGACCCGCACCCGCACCGGAATCGAGCGCATCGACAGCACCGGTGCCGCCGTGAACAAGCCCAGTACCCGCAGCAGCGGCCACAACAGCGGCAGCACCCATTGCAGGATCTGCGCTTCGTTGAAGCCGATCATGGGAGCGGCATCGGTGGACGGTCAGCCGACCGCGCCGGGGATGGCCTGGAGCACGCGCTGCAGATACTCGACCAGCGTCGTCAGCATCCAGGGGCCGGCGACCATCATCACCACCACGCCGGCCAGCACCTTGGGCACGAAGGACAGCGTGGCCTCGTGCAACTGCGTTGCCGCCTGCAGCACGCTCACCACCACGCCGACCAGCAGGATGGTCAGCAGCATCGGCGCCGCCACGGTCAGCAGCACGACGAGCGCCTCCTGGCCATAGGTGAAGACTTGAGAGGAATCCATGCGGTCGCCTGGGAGTGGAACTCAGGTCGAGAAGCTGGCGGCCAGCGAACCCAGCAACAGGTTCCAGCCATCGGCGAGGACAAACAGCATCAGCTTGAACGGCAGCGCCACCAGCACCGGTGACAGCATCATCATCCCCAGGCTCATCAGCACGCTGGCAACCACCATGTCGATCACCAGAAAGGGGATGAAGATCAGGAAACCGATCTGGAACGCCGACTTCAGCTCGCTGGTGACGAACGACGGCACCAGCACGCGCAGCGGCAGCGCCTCGGGCTTGGGCGTACCTTCCAGCCGCGCCAGCCGCGAGAACAGCGCCACGTCCGACTGCCGCGTCTGGCGCAGCATGAACTGGCGCATCGGACCTTCGCCGCGGGACACCGCCTCCTCGAAACTGATCTGGTTGGCGGCGTAGGGCTTGTAGGCGTCGGCGTAGACCTTGTCCAGGGTCGGCCCCATCACGAACAGCGTCAGGAACATCGACAGCCCGACGATGACCTGGTTGGGCGGTGCGGCCTGGGTACCCATGGCCTGGCGCAGCAGGCTCAGCACGATCACGATGCGGGTGAAGCCCGTCATCATCAGCAGCATCGCCGGCAGGAAGGACAGCGAAGTGAAGAACAGCAGGGTCTGGATCGGCACCGAGTAGGTGCTGCCGCCCCCGCCCTGTCCCACCATCAGTGGCAGGCCAGCCGGTGCGCCCTGTGCCAGCGCGGGCGAGAGGCCAGTGGCGAACAGCAGCGCCAGCGCAGCGCCGGCCCGGAGGTGTCGCACAGTGTCACTGCCCATGGGACGGGACCGCTGGGCCCTGCGGCCCGCGGCGCCACTGCGTGAGGAGATAGCCGAAGCTGGTGCCGGCAATCGACGGCAATGCCGGTGTGCCGTGGGCCGGCCCACCGGCACTCGGCGGCGGGACCAGGCGGTGCAGCACGCAGATCTGCTGACCGGTCATGCCCAGCACGAGCCAGCACCGGTCGGCGCCCTCGCCCACCTCGATCGTCACCAGCCGGTGCTGCGGCGACAGCACCGACTGCGACACCACCCGCACGCTGCCCGGTGACGGGCGCGGTGACAGGCCCGCATAGCCGCTGCGCTTGAGCAGCCACAGCGCCGCTGGAATCGACACCAGCACCAGCGCCAGCCAGAGCAGCGGTGTCAGGGAAGTCAGTGGTGAGCCGAGCGTGGAGATCATTGCGCCGCCTGTTCAGTTGCCGCGGGACAAGCGGCGCATGCGCTCGCTCGGGGTGACGATGTCGGTCAGGCGCACACCGAACTTCTCGTTCACCACCACCACCTCGCCCTGCGCGATCAGGTAGCCGTTGACCAGCACGTCCATCGGCTCACCCGCCATCGCGTCAAGTTCCACCACCGAGCCTTGGGCCAGGTGCAGGATGTTCTTGATGGGGATGCGCGTGCGGCCAAGTTCGACCGTGAGCTGCACCGGAATGTCCAGGATCAGGTTCAGATCCTTGCCACCCGAGGCGCCGCCACTGGGCTCGCCCGCGTGACCAAAATCGGTGAAGGCGGCCGACTGGGGCAAGCCCGACCCGTAGCCCGGCAGCGCATCGATCGCCGACCCGACCCCCTGCCCGTGTGGCGACTCGTCCAGCGCAGCCGCCCACTCCGCGGCCATGGCATCCTGTTCGGACAGGCCCGATTGCACATTTTCAGACATTTTGATCTCCGATCCAGCTCACCTGCGGGCTGGTCAACATGCGCTCCACGCGGATCGCGTAGTGCCCGTTCGAGGTGCCGTAGCTCGCCTCCACCACCGGCACACCATCCACCTTGCCGCGGATCATCTTGCCCAGCTCCAGCTCGATGAAATCACCCGCCCTCATCGCCAGCAACTGCTCGACCGTGGCGGGCGCGTGGGCGAGTTCGGCCACCAGTTGCACCTCGGCCGATTGAATCTCGTCGGACAGCACACGCACCCAGCGGCCATCCTTGCCCGGTCCTTCACCCTGGTTGCTGCTGCGCAACACGTCGCGGATCGGCTCCAGCGACGAATACGGGAAGCAGATCTGGATCGAACCGACCGATTCGCCGATCTCCACCGTGAACACCGTGCTCACCACCAGCTCGCTCGCCGAGGCGATGTTGACGAACTGCGGCTGCATTTCCGACCGCTGGTACGCCAGCTCGACCGGGTAGACGCCCTGCCAGGCGCGGTTGTATTCGGACAGGATGATCTCGACCAGCCGCATGATCACCCGCTGCTCGGTGGGCGAGAACTCCCGGCCCTCGATGCGCACCGGGTACTTGCCCACCCCACCGAACAGCGCATCGATCACCGCGAACACGAAGCTCGGGTCACACACCACCAGCCCCACCCCGCGCAACGGCCGCATGGAGACGATGTTGAAGTTCGTCGGCACCATGGTCTCGCGCAAGTAGTTGCTGTACTTGTGGACCTTGATCTCGCCGGCCGCGATTTCCATCGTGCGGTGCGTGAACGCCGTCATGACCGGGCAGACATTGCGGGCGAAGCGTTCGTTGATCGATTCGAGCATGGGCATGCGCCCACGCACGATGCGCTCCTCGCTCGCCAGGTTGTAGTCGCGCACCTGCCCTTTCGGCTTGTCGGACACTTCCCCGGGCACATCACCCGAAATGCCGTCCAGCAGGGCATCGACCTCGTCCTGGGACAGATTCAACTGGCTCATGGTGTTCTCGCAGTCGATCGGCGCATGGATCAGCGATCACTGCACGATGAAGCTGGAGAAATGCACCTGCTGCACCGGGTTGTAGACCGGTGCAGCACGTTGCTTTTTCTTGGCGGATGCCCCCTCGTCGTCGGACGGCACCTCGATGTTGATGCCCATCGGACGCACCGATTCGCGCGCGATCTCGGTGGCCAGCAGCTCCTTGCCCTCGCGGCCGAGCATGTCGGCCGCTGTCTTATGCGACAGGATCATCAGGATGGCGTTGCGGACCGCAGGCATGTACCCCTTCATTTCATCCGCGAACTTGGCGTCTTCGATTTCCAGCGTGATGCCGATCTGGGCATAGCGGTCACTGTCACGGTCGGCCAGGTTCACGACAAACGGCTCCAGGGGCATGTAGGTCGGGGGTGTATGAACATCGCGCTTGGGAGCCTTGCGCACCGGCCCGGCGTGCGCGGAGGTCTCTGCGCCATCCTCTGCTTCGGCCGCCGCGGCGGCGGCCTTGCGCTGCATGACCAGGAAACCACCTGCACCACCGATGACCAGGATGGCGACAACGCCAAGGATGATCCAGAGCTTCTTGGATCCCTTCTTCGCAACAATTTGTTCCGCACTCGCAGCGGCAGCCGACATGTCCTTCTCCTGCGTGCTTGAGGCCGCCGTGGTGTGGCCTCTGATTGAAGACGATTATTGGGAGCAGGCATCGACGCCGATGTTCGGAAAAGCGCAGCAAATCCGGAGATGGCTGGATCAGCTCGGATCAGGCGAAGAGATCGAGACGTCCTGCACGCCCTGGCGCTGGACCGAGCGAGGTCGGCACGTGTGTGCTGGTCACGGTGTGCCCATCGACCGCAAACACCGCTGTCGCACGCCGAGGCGCGTGCTCACCATGGCCGGAACGGCCATCGAACAGCGCCTCGCCCCGTTGCTGCGGGTCTGATCCGGCCCCACCGGACGCCTGGCCCTCGGTGGCATTGGCCGCAAGTGCCTCCTTCGATGCCTCATGGACACCGCTGTGGGTCAGCGACACCCCCTCATGGCGCAGCGCCTCGGTCAGCCCGGGCAGCGCAGCCTCCAGATGGTGGCGGGTCAATGCCTCGCTGGCGCCAAACTCGATGCGCGCGGCGTTGCCGTTCAGCTCGATCGACACGGACACGGGGCCGAGCGCCTCGGGGTTCAGGTGCAAGGTCACGGACTGCACGCCCTGCTCGGCCTGCCCGACCCGCCGCACCAGCTCCACCACGACCGCGTCCGAGAAGCCCGGCTGCGTCACCGGGGTCTGAATCCAGGTCTGCGCTGGCGCGACCACCGGGCTGCCCTGGGCCATGACCACCCCGGTCGGTGGCACAGCCACCGCAGCAGCAGCTACCCCGATGAACGAGAACGGCAGATCGGTCATGCCAGAGGCAGCCACCTCGCTGGCATGACCGCCTGGCGTGGTGCGTGGAACATCACTGGGCAAGGTGAAGGTGGCCGCACCCGCTGGTGGCTCTGGGGTAGCCGGCAGGCGCAGGCTGTCGGCCGCGGCGGTGGTCGGGCTGCGCGCCAGAACATCGGGGCGCAAGGTGGCTGTCCCCGCAGCGGTCTCCGTCGCAGCAGACGCAATAGACGCAGCCAACTCTGGCGGCGGCGACAACTGCATGACCCACTGCATCAGCGAGGTACTGGAAGGTTCGGGAACGGGGGCCGGCGGCGGCGGCAGGGGTGGCGGCAAGAGCTGGACCAGCGCCACCGCCTCAGCAGACGGGTCACCAGGCGCGACGGCCAGTGGATCGAGCACCTCGGTGAACCCGGTGGACTCGGCGCTGGACCCGGCACCGGCCTCAGCCTCGGTCGTGGCACCCAGTTTGGCAGGTGCGACCGCCGCTCTGAGCATGTGGGAAAACGGGTTGGACTCGGGCGGCTGACCGGCGGTACGCACGGCAGGCCTCGATCCGAACGTGGCGGAAGCCGCAGCCACAGCCAAAGTCGGCGTGGCCAACAAGGGCGACAAGGAAGTGTCCATGCATTCACCAGCCGTGGTGGCCGGGCTCGTTGGTGCGTGCCCACGCGGCGCGGGCAGAGCGTTCATCGGATTGGCGTTGTTCCTGGCGGTGCTGGTGCTGGCTGGCAGCGTCGGCGCGGCGCTTCATCAACTTGCCGATGGCGGCGACACGGCGCTCGGCCTCCAGTGCATCGCTCTGGCGCTTGACCAAGCTCTGGCGTGCCCGATCGACCTGCCCGGCCTGCTGATCGACCGCGTCGTGCAGACGCCCTGAAAAGGCGTGGTGGCAGTGGAGCAGCGGCACAGCCACCGACTGGCTGAACGCCGCGGACCAGCGGGTCTGGTGGTCGTGCCGGTAGGCAGTGAGCTGGGTTTGCTGCTGCACCGCCTTCGAGAGAGCCTCGTCGGCGCGCCGCTGCAGCGCCAGTGCCTGGTCACGCTGGCGCTCGGCATGTTCGAGCAGAGTCACTAAGGCTTGGGTCATGCGGGGGTCAGGTCAGTGGCGGGTGATGTGGCGCAGAAGCGCCAAGCTGTCGCCCAGCGATGCACGCACATCGGTGTCCTGCTGCAACATGGCCAGCATGGCGGGCTGGGCGCGCACGGCGGCGTCGAGTTCGGCGTCATGGCCCGGCACATAGGCACCGAGCTGCATCAGGTCGCGTGCCTTGCTCAGCTTGGCGAGCATCTTGCGCATATGGCGGGCGGACTCGATGTGTTCGCGGGTGGCGACATTGGTCATCACGCGCGAGATGGAGCGTTCGATGTCGATCGCTGGGTAGTGACCCGATTCGGCCAACTCGCGCGAAAGCACGATGTGGCCGTCCAAGATGCCGCGCGCCGCGTCGGCGATCGGATCCTGCTGGTCGTCGCCCTCGCTGAGCACGGTGTAGAAGGCGGTGATCGAGCCTTGGCCCGCATGGCCGTTGCCGCTGCGCTCGACGAGCTGCGGCAGCTTGGCGAAGCAGCTCGGCGGATAACCCTTCGTGGCGGGCGGCTCGCCGATGGCCAAGGCGATCTCGCGCTGCGCCATGGCATAGCGGGTCAGCGAATCCATCAGCAGCAGCACGTCCAGCCCCTGGTCGCGGAAATGCTCGGCGACCGCCGTGGCATAGGCCGCGCCCTGCAGCCGGTTCAGCGGCGGCGCGTCGGCCGGTGCGGCGACCACGACCGAACGCCGCCGGCCCTCCTCGCCCAGGATGTCCTCGATGAACTCCTTGACCTCGCGTCCGCGCTCGCCGATCAGGCCGACCACGATCACGTCGGCCGCCGTGTAGCGCGCCATCATCCCGAGCAGCACCGACTTGCCCACGCCGGTGCCGGCAAACAGCCCGATGCGTTGGCCCTTGCCGACGGTGAGCAGCGCGTTGATCGAGCGCACACCGGTGTCGAGCGGCTTGCGCACCGGGTCGCGCTCCATGGCGTTGATCGGCCGACGCACCAGCGGCAACGATTGCACATCGCGCAGCGGGCCGCCGTGGTCGAGCGGGTGGCCGCTGGCATCGACCACGCGGCCGAGCAGGCCGTTGCCGATCGGCAGGTGGCGCGAGCGGTCCTCGCTGCGGCGCCACAGGTGGTGGCTCACACCCAGTTCGGGTGCTTGCACCGGCACGTCCAGCGGAATCACCCTTGCGCCGCTCGCCAATCCGTGGATCTCGCCGGCGGGCATCAGGAAGGCCCGGTCACCCGAAAATCCCACCACCTCGGCCTGGATCGCCGGCTGTCCCGGCATCAGCACCTCGCACAGCGAGCCGACCGGCACCCGGATGCCCGCGACCTCCAGTACCAGCCCCGCCACACGCACCAGCGTGCCCTGCACCGACAGCGGCAGCTTGGCGCTGGCCCGTTCGTGCAGATCATCGAGGTAGCGTGCCCAGACATCCGTTGTCGTGGTGTTCATGGCGTGGGGGTGAGTCCGTGCTGATCCACCTCAGCCAGCAGCGGTGAGCCCATCGCCGCCACGGCACCGGCCCAGCGGGTGGCCAGCCGCGCATCGACGACACCCAGATCCGACTCCACCAAGCAGCCGCCGCGCTCGATGTGTGTATCCGCGATCAACCGGGCACCGCGCGCCTCGACCGCGTCGGCGCAGCCGTGCGCGATCAGCGCCAGATCCTCGGGATGCACCTTCACCGTGATGTGGCGCGCCGACAGCAGCACCTCGGCCAGCGCCTCCTGCATCACGTCCACGACCAGCGTCGCGCTGGTCTGCAATTCGCTGCGCACCACCTGGCGCGCCATCTGCATGGCGATGCCCGCCAGGCGCTTGGCGAGCGCATGCTCCAGCGTGTCCAGCCCTTGCTGGAACTGCGCCAGCAGCGCCGCCACTGGCACCCCCACCTCACTGGCTTGCTGCCGGTGGAAGGTGTCCAGCGCCTCGCGCGCCTCGGCCTGCATCGCCTGGCGGGTTTCGTCGCGGCCCATCTGCCGACCTTGCTCAAACATCTCCGCCAGACGGGCCTGGAGCTGGGCCTGCCGGGTAGCACGCAGTGCGGCGGGATCAGCAGGAGGCGAAGCAGATTGCGCTGCAGTGCCCATGCCACAGGCGTCGAGGCTGTCAGGCAACCAAGCCACCGCTCGACCAACCTCCTCACGCGGGATGAAGCGCGCATAGGACGGCGCATGCGCGCGCGCAAAGCCATCGGTCGGGTCCACGCGAGGCACCCGCTCATGGCGCTCCAGCCGCTGCTCGAACGTGTTCGGGGATGCGTTCGGGGAGGTGTCAGAGGAACTGGCCATCGCCGCCTCCGCTCATGGCGATCTGCCCATCGTCCGACAGGCGGCGCACCACCAGCAGAATCGCCTTTTGCTCGGCCTCGACCTCGGCCACACGCACCGGTCCACGCGAGGCCAGGTCTTCGCGCAACATCTCGGCCGCCCGGCTGGACATGTTGCGGAACACCTTCTCGCGCAGATCCTCGGTCGCACCCTTGAGCGCCACGAGCAGCGACTCGCTCTGCACTTCCTTGAGCACGGTCTGGATGCCGCGGTCATCGACGCGCATCAGGTCGTCGAAGGTGAACATGTTGTCGGAGATCTTCTGCGCCAGATCCGCGTCGCTGTTGCGGATGTAGTCGAGCACCGAGGCTTCCACGCCCGTGCCCATGAGATTGAGCACCTCGGCCGCCGTCTTGATGCCACCCAGATTCGACTTGCTGCTGCGCCCACCACCGGCCAGCACCTTGGACAGCACCTCGCTGAGTTCCTGCAGCGCCGCCGGCTGAACGCCGTCGAGCGTGGCCAGGCGGATCATCACCTCGTTGCGCTGCGCCTCCGGGAAGCGCCGCAGCACGGCGCTGACCTGGTCCGGCTCCAGATGGACCAGGATCACTGCCACGATCTGCGGGTGCTCCAGCCGCAGCAGCTCGGCCACCGTCACCGGGTCCATCCACTTCAGGTTGTCGATGCCTGGCGCGTCGTCGGTGCCGATGATGCGGTCCAGCAGCAGCTTGGCCTTGTCGTTGCCCAACGCGCGGTGCAGGACATTGCTGACGTAATCGTCGGTGTCGAGACCCAGCTCCATCAGCCCTTCGTCCAGCGCATCGGCATACTTTCTGGTTTCAGCCATGGCCTGGCTCAAGCCCTCGCTGCGTTGCTGAAGCTTTTCGGCTGCGCCCAGCGAGAGAACTTTTTCTGTTGACTTGTCATAGCCGCTGATCCAATTACGATTGGTCCCTGTTGCTGGAACCCTTGTAGTGCCCTGGCATACTGGGCAAGTGCCTTGTGGTTTCATCATGTTCGTAGTATACAGAACATTCAGGCCCGTGTCAAGTGGTATTGGAAACCTTGTGGCGACACTTTCTTGTA
>JBEEMX010000113.1:0-8836 GCA_041192465.1 Pseudomonadota bacterium
TACATAAATTGCCATCGGTCACAGTCACGGTGTAAGTGCCACTTGCTAAACCTGTGCGGTCTTCGGTCGTGACGCTGCCGCCCCAATTATAGGTCAATGTCCCTACCCCACCCGTTGCGGAGAGGTTGATTGCGCCCGTCAAGCCGCCGTTACATGCCACATTGGTGGTCAAAGCTGTGAGTGTAATCGCAGTTGGTTCGGTAACAGTTGTTGAGGCAATTGTTGTGCAATTCTTAGCGTCTGTTACGGTCAATGAATAAGTGCCTGCGGCAATAGTCGTTAAATTCTGAGTTGTTTGACCCGATGACCAAAGGTAGCTGTAAGGTGTTGTTCCGCCCGTTGGAACGGTCGCAATACTGCCTGTTGTTGCGTCCTTACAAGCGTTATTCGTCGGTGTCAAGGTTGCGGCTAAAGTGGCGGGTTGGGTAACAGCAATAGACGCTGTTGCGGTGCAATTATTGGCATCTGTCACGGTTACGCTGTAAGTTCCTGCGCCAATTGTCGTCAAATCTTCGGTTGTTGCGCTGTTTGACCATAGATAAGTGAAAGGGGCTGTGCCGCCTGCTACTGTCAAATTTATTGCGCCATTTGTGCTGCCGTAGCACTTTACATGGGTTGTTGTATTTGTTAACGAGAGTGCCGTTGGTTGCGTAATGACTGCCGATAATGAGGTAGAACAGCCTTTGTTGTCGGTGACAGTTACGCCATAAGTGCTTGCCGAAAGGTTGTTAATGTCTTCGGTTGTTGCACCGTTTGACCATACAAAAGTGTAGGGCGTTGTGCCGCCTATCACGCTTAAATTGACAACACCATTCGTCCCTCCATTGCAATCCACAGGAGAAATCACCGTAGAAAGGCTCAAAATGGCGGGTTGTGTGAGGATTGTCGAATAAATGGCTGTGCAATTATTGGCATCCGTAACCGTAACAGTGTATGTTCCTGCGGTTAAACCTAAGCGGTTTTGAGTGGTCACGCCCCCACCCCAATTGTAGGTAAAAGGCGCAGTTCCGCCCGTTACTTGGAGGGCAATTTCACCCGTATTGCCGCCATTACAGCCCACTTGCGTGGGTGTGCCGTTGGCAGATAAAGGATTGGGTTCGGTTAAAATAGCCGAGATGACAGAATGACAAAGGGCGGCATCCGTTACCGTAACAGGCACACCGGGCGGCAAAGTACTCAGCCGGGCCGCCAATTTGCAACCAGGTGTGCGCCGCCAGCGAGCCGGACCAGGCACCTCGCAAGGGGCTGGGTCTCGGGCTCGCGATCGTGCGGCGCCTGTCAGAGTTGCTGAATGCACCGCTGAGCGTGCGCTCGCGCCCAGGGCATGGCACCGTTTTCAGCCTGCTGCTGCCACCGATGGCCGCCCCACCTGCGCACGAGGCGCTCACTGTGTCGACGGGCATGACACCGACCTGGGCGAGTCCCACGCTGGCGGGGCAGCATGTGGTGCTTGTGGGTGCCGAACTGGATGCAGGTCCGGATGGCCCTGGCGCCATGCTGCAAGCCTGGGGCGCGCAGGTCAGCGTGTTCAACGATGCCGCTGCAGTGCTGGACTGGTCCGCCAGCCAGGGCCGATTGCCAGATCTGGTGGTGGTCGGCCGCACCCCGGCGCACGAGCGGGGCGGGGTCGATCTCGTCAAGGCATTGCGGCTGGTGTTTGGTGCCGCGCTGCCAGCCGTTCTGCTGAGTGATGGGGAGGGCGACGCGGCTTCAGCCAATGAGCCGGGTGTGCACCTGCTGGCCCGTCCGGTGGCGCCCAATCGGCTGCGGGCGATGGTGAACTTCAAGCTCTCGGCCCGTACAATCCCGCACCCCGACCTGTAGCCCACATAGGCAAGAAATCACCATGTCGATGCACGACCGAGACGGAAAGATCTGGATGGACGGACAACTGGTGGACTGGCGCGACGCCAAGATCCACGTCCTGTCCCACACGTTGCACTACGGCTGCGGTGCCTTCGAGGGCGTGCGCGCCTACAAGACACCCGACGGCACGGCGATCTTCCGCCTGCGCGAGCACACCGAGCGCCTGTTCAACAGCGCCAAGATCCTGCGCATGAAGATCCCCTTTTCCTTCGAGGAGGTGATGGAGGCACAGAAGGCCGTCGTGCGCGAGAACCAGCTGGAAAGCTGCTACCTGCGTCCGCTGACCTGGATCGGCTCGGAAAAGCTCGGCGTCAGCCCCAAGGGCAACACCGTGCATCTGATGGTCGCCGCCTGGCCCTGGGGCGCCTACCTGGGCGAAGAGGGTCTGAAACGCGGCATCCGCGTCAAGATCAGCAGCTACACCCGCCACCACGTCAACATCACGATGACGCAGGCCAAGGCGGTGAGCAACTACACCAACTCGATCCTGGCCAACATGGAAGCAACCGAGGACGGCTATGACGAGGCGATGCTGCTCGACGCCAGCGGCTTCGTCTCCGAAGGCGCTGGCGAGAACCTGTTCGTGATCAAGAACGGCGTCGTCTACACGCCCGACCTGTCCGCTGGCGCCCTCAATGGCATCACGCGCAACACGATTTTCTCGATCTGCGCCGATCTGGGCCTGAAGGTGGTGGAAAAGCGCATCACCCGCGACGAGGTCTACATCTGCGACGAAGCCTTCTTCACGGGCACCGCGGCAGAAGTCACCCCGATCCGCGAACTCGACCGGATCGAGCTGGGTTGCGGCTCGCGTGGTCCGCTCACCGAGAAGATCCAGGCGGCTTTCTTCGACATTGTCGGTGGTCTCAATCCCAAGTACGCCGAGTGGCTGACCCCGGTCTGAACCGGTCCGAGGAGTATCAAGACATGCGTGACAGCAACAAATCAGCCACCGTCGTGGAAGTGCTCGCCTCGGACTTGCAGGGTCCGGGCGTCGTGTTCTGCCCGAACCCGAAGCAGGCTCTCTGGAGCAGCCACCCCAAGGTTTACATCGACCTGAGCCACAACGGCGAGGGCAGGTGCGCCTACTGCGGCACCGTCTACCGCTTGAAGGCCGGCGAGACGTTCCACGCGCACCACTGAGCCGATCGTTCTGTCTGCCATGAACCGGTCGCTGGTCATTGCGCCGCAGTGGATCGGCGACGCGGTGATGAGCCAGCCGCTGATGGCGGCGCTGATGGCGCGCGGCGAGACGCTGAGCGTGGCTGCACTGCCCTGGGTGTCACCGGTCTACCGCGCGATGCCGGAGGTGGCCGAGGTGATCGACCTGCCGTTCGCGCATGGGCGGCTGGACTGGAGGGCCCGGCGCGTGCTGGGACGATCCTGGCGCGGGCGCTTCGCGCATGCCTACGTGCTGCCCAACTCGCTCAAGTCGGCGCTGCTGCCCTGGTTTGCCGGCATTGCGCACCGCGTGGGTTACCACGGCGAGGGGCGTTATCTGCTGCTCAACGACCGGCGCGTGGCACCGAGCGAGAAGCGCCCGCCGATGGTGGCGTTTTACCGGGCGCTGGTGGATGAGGACGCGGCTGTGACGGCGATGCCCGCCGCGGCCGATCCAGTGATGCATCTACCGGGCGAGCGGGTAGCTGCCGTGCTGCAGACCCATGGCTTGCAGGCCGGCGCTTACTGGGTGCTGGCGCCCGGCGCGGAATACGGCCCCGCCAAGTGCTGGCCCGCCGCGCACTACGCCGAACTGGCCCGCAGCCTGTACGCCGACAGCGGCCAACCGGTCGTCCTGCTTGGCTCGGGCAAGGAGGCGGCGCTGGCCGAGGACATCGCTCGCCAGGCTGGCATCGGCTGTGTCGTGCTGGCTGGCAAGACCTCGCTGGATGCCGCGATGGCCTTGATTGCCGGCGCGCGGGGTCTCGTCAGCAATGACTCCGGCCTGATGCACGTGGGCGCGGCGTTCGGTCTGCCGCAGGTCGCCGTGTTCGGCTCGACCAGCCCCGAACACACTCCGCCACTCAATGCACGCGCCGAGGTGGTCTGGCTGAAGGAAGAACTGACGCTCGACTGTGCGCCATGTTTCGAGCGGGTCTGCCCGCTCGGTCACACGCGCTGCCTCACCGAGGTTGCGCCCGAGCGGGTCCGCCGGGCGCTGTGGGCCAAGGTCGAAGCGGCAGCGCCTGCGCCTCAGAGTTCCAGGTGACCCACCGACACCACCGGCCCGGTCGGCGCGCCGGTCGGTGAACCGCCGGTCGGTTCGACGCTGACGGCAAACGCGGCGGTGCCCTGCAGCAGGTGTTCGCGCAGCACCGTGGTGGCGCTCTTGTTCGACACCAGCCCCAGCGAGCGCGGCGCGCCTTTCGGCGGCACCGCCCACAGCTCCAGCGCCTGCGCAGCCGTCACCGTCACCGTCACGCCGGCCAGCGGCTTGAGCACCAGACTGCGGCCATCGGCACCGACACTGGCGACGAAACTCGCCGGCCCCTGCTCGGTGCCCATCACCACAACGACGGGTGGCTGCACCGGCCCGGGGAGGGTCAGCGCAACGGCCAGCGCGAGTGTTGCGAGGCTGGTCGCACCGGCCAGACCCTGCCAGAGTCCGAGGCGCTCCCACCAGCGGGTGATGCGCTGCTGCACCGAGGCCGAGGCGCCTGCCGGCGCGCCCTCTCCGAAGAGCCGTTGTTCGATGCCCTTCCACACGGCGGACGACGGCGTCACCGGTGGCACGCTGGCCGTCAGCGGCACCAGCCGGTCCTGCCAGCGCCAGACGGCCTTGCGCAATCCGGGATGCGCTGGCAGCAGGGATTCGAACCGGCGGCGTGCGCCTCCGCGCAGGGTGCCCAGCACATATTCGGCGGCCAGGCGGTCGCTCAGTTCTCGGCGGCTGTAATCCATGGCTCAACCCCGCGGTCCGTGGAGGGCGACGACGGCCGGCCCGGTGTCGCCACCAAAACCGCCGCGCTCCAGGCAGGTGCGCAGCGCCAAAAGGCCACGGCGCACCCAGCTCTTCACGCTGCCCAGCGGCTGCGTCATCTGCTCTGCCACTTCGGCGTGCGACAGGCCCTGGTAGAAGGCCAGCGCAAGGCTCTGTTTCTGGTCGGCGCTCAGGGCGTCCATGCAGACCCGCACGGCGCGGGCTTCGACGGCGTTGCTGAACAGCGTCTGGGGATCGGGGTCATCGGAGGCGAAATCCTGCAACATGTCGTGGTCTTCCTCATCCGCCTTTCCGGGACGGTGGGTGCTGACGGTTTCCGGTTCGGTCTGGCGCCGGCGCAGGCTGTCGATGGCGCGGTTGCGCGCCACGCTCGACAGCCAGGTCAGCGCCTGGGCGCGGCTGGCATCGAATCCCGCTGCGCTGCGCCAGACGTTCACGTAGACCTCCTGGAGAAGCTCTTCGGCGAGATCCCTCTGCCGCTGGATACGCAGGATCACCCCGAGCAGATGCGCGCTGGTGCGCTGGTAGAGAGCGGAAAACGCGGCTCGGTCACCCAGACCCGTTCTGGCGAGAAGATCGGCCAATTCCTGCGCATGTTCCGGGGAAGTCGCTGCCATGCGTTGGTCCTCGTCGAAGTCGGCGGATTCTAGAGGCCACACGGCCGCCATGGTGGCTGCGTAGAATGCCCTCCACCCTCTCCCGCCAAAAGAACTCCATGCCCCGTGCCAAGCCCTTGCAGGCCGCCCTGATGGCGACTCCTGACGAAACCGAAGCCCAGTTCTACGAGGCGCTGCAGCACGCGGATGTCGAGCGGGTGATGTCCGTCTGGTCCGACGACGAGGACATTGCCTGCATCCAGCCGGGCGGGCCGCGGCTGGTCGGGGCACAGGCCATCCGCTCGGCTTTCGAGCGCCTGTTTTCCCATGGCAGTGTCGATGCCCGCGTCTCGCAGGTGCGGCGCATCGTGGCCGGGAGCTGCGCTGTCCACCATGTGCTCGAAGAGATCCGCGTCACCACCCCCGAAGGGCCGCAGCGCGCCTACGTGCTGGCGACCAATGTCTACGTGAAAACGCCGCAGGGCTGGCGCTTGCTCGCCCACCACGCCAGCCCCGGCAGTCCGCGCCAGGTGCAGGAGTTCAGCAACGAGCCTTCAACGCTGCACTGAACCGGTTGCCACGTTGACCCTCGACCCCGCCCCGGCCTGGCTGCCCGGAGGTCAGGCGCAAACCGTCTGGCCGGCGCTGTTCTCGCGCAGCCACGATCCTGCCGAGCCGATCGTCTACCGCCGTGCGCGCCACGCCACGCCCGATGCCGATTTCATCGACATCGACTGGCTGGACCACGGCGTCTCCGGCGCTGCGACAGGCGAGGGTGCTGGCCTGCTGGTGCTGTTCCACGGACTCGAAGGCTCCTCGCGCAGCCACTACGCGCTGGCCTTCGCCGACTGGGCACGCCGAAACGGGTGGGCTTACGCCGTGCCGCATTTCCGCGGCTGCTCGGGGGAGATGAATCTGGCCCCGCGCGCCTACCACTCGGGCGACCATGTGGAGATCGGCTGGATGCTGGACACGGTCCGCCCGTCGTACCACGGCGGTGGTCCGGTCGTCGCTGTCGGGGTATCGCTGGGGGGGAATGCCTTGCTGCGCTGGGCGCAGGAGTCGGGCGCACAAGCGGGGCAGGTGGTGCAGGCGGTGGCGTCGGTGTGTTCGCCGATCGATCTGGCCGCGGCCGGCCACGCCATCGGCCGTGGCCTGAACCGCCACCTCTACACGCCGATGTTCCTGCGCACCATGAAACCCAAGGCGTTCGCCAAGCTCGCGCAGCACCCCGGCCTGTTCGACGCCGATCGGCTGCGTCAGGCGCGCAACCTCTACGAGTTCGACAACCTCTTCACCGCCCCGCTGCACGGCTACCGCGACACGGACGACTACTGGCGCCGCGCCTCCGCCAAGCCGCATCTGGCCGAGATCCGCATTCCGGCACTGGTGGTCAATGCGCGCAACGATCCGTTCGTGCCCGCCGACAGCTTGCCTGCCGCGCACGAGGTCGGCCGCCACGTCACCTTGTGGCAACCCGACCATGGTGGCCATGTCGGTTTTACCTCCGGACCACTGCCTGGCGATGTGCGCGGCTTGCCGCGGGCCGTGATGGACTGGCTGCAAGCGCAGCGTTGAGGCAAGATCGGCCGCATGGATGACATCGTCAAGGCGGCCCTGAAAAAGTGGCCCAACGTGCCCGACTGCCGTGGCTGGCTCGCGCTGGACGCCCGCGGCGACTGGTACATGCGCGACGACTGCACGCAGGCGGCCGGCCCGTTCCCGCGCGTCAAGGGCAGCCGCATCCTGCATGACAAGCTGCGGGAGTTCATTGGCCGCAACTACGAGGCCGATGTCGACGGCTGCTGGTTCTTCCAGAACGGTCCGCAGAAGGTGTTCGTCGAGCTGGAGGCGGCGCCCTGGGTGTTCGGCGTGCAGTGGCTGGACGGTGTGTGGCGCGTCGAGACGCAGACCGGGCGGGCGGTGCCGTCGGTGGACGCGGTGCTGGTCGATGGGCTGGGGCGGCTGTTCCTGGACACGCCGATTGGCCTCGGGCTGGTGCGCTCGGCGGACATGGATGTGGCGGCGGATGCGGTGATCGGCGGCGTGTGGGTGCCGCAGGAGGTGCCGTTTGCCGAGTTGCCTGCGCGCTTTGGCTACCACCTCAGTCCGCAGCAGCGCGTGCTTGTGCGCGTTCAGCCATGAAAAAAGCCGGTCGATGACCGGCTTTCGGTGTTCGGAGCGGAGCGGATTACTTCGACGCAGCGTCCGCCGGGGCGGCGGGCGCCTTCGGCTCTTCGAACTTGGCGCCACCGGCGTTGGCCATGTAGACCACGGCACGGCCGACTTCCACGTCGCTGAAATCACCACCCCCTTGGGCGCCCATGGCGCCCTTGCCCTTGAGGGCCGAGTGCAGCAGGGCTTCGTAGCCCTGGCCGACACGCGGGCCCCAGGCGCCAGCGTCACCGAACTTCGGTGCGCCCGCCAGGCCGGCGGTGTGGCAGGCCGTGCATTGGCCCTTGAACACTTCTTCGCCGGTCTTCAGCGGGCCGCCTTCAAGCTTGATGTTCACCGCACCGACAGGCTGGATGCGCGCGGCCGTGGCTTCTGCGCTCAGGGCGTCTGCACCGGCACCTTCACGGGCGTCGCTGCCCACGTTTTTCACCAGCAAGACGATGGCGAAGATGGGCACAACAAAGGCAAAGATCACCGCCAGGATGAGTTGCTTGGGGGTCTTGATCGGGCTTTCGTGCTCGTCGTGGGCTTGGCTCATGGATTCCTCAGGGCTGTTGAACGCGGTGTGGGCACTGTTCGCGTGCAGGGCAGGCAGGGTGCGCAAAACCGTCGAATTATAAGGGCCGGATGCAGCGCGCCCGTGTTGCGCGCATGCTGCGTTGCGATAACTGCTAGAATCGCATTCGCTGCGCCCGTAGCTCAATGGATAGAGTATTGGCCTCCGAAGCCAAGGGTTGCTGGTTCGATCCCAGCCGGGCGCACCACCAGATCCGTGAAACGCCAACCACCACCGGTTGGCGTTTTTGCTTGTGCGACGGCTTTTTCTGTCCCGGAGTGCCTGTGATCGCAGCGAAACGTCTTGCCTGTCTTTCCTGGGGGGCCGTGCTGGCCGCCGCACTGAGTGGCGGTGCCGCGCCGGCCAGCGCCGCGCCCTACGACCACATCGTCCTCGTCGTGCTTGAAAACCGCTCGGCCGACGCCGGCGGCGAGCAGCGCATCTGGGGCAACCCGGCGATGTCCTTCCTCAATGGCTTGGCCAACGACCCGCAGCACGGCGCGCGTTTCTCCAATGCCTATGCGTCCGAGACCCCGTACCGCCGCATCCCCACAGGCTTCAAGACGCCGCTGTCGGCGCGGCCGAGCCAGCCGAACTACCTCTACCTGTTTTCGGCCAGCCACCAGGGCGTGCTGCCGGCGTGGTTCCTCGACCCGACCTCGCCCTACCGCGGCGATGTCCGCATGGAAAACCACGGCGTCG
>JBEEMX010000114.1:0-8673 GCA_041192465.1 Pseudomonadota bacterium
GGGCATCCCGAACGCGGCGTACTCCGGCACCGCGTTGGCCATCGCCCCTTGCGAGTTGGCCGACATGTCGAGGGCGCCCGTGCGCAGGGCCGTGATCATGGCCGCGTCGTCGCCGAGCTGGGCGGACGGCGCCACCTGCACCTCGATGCGTCCGCCGGACTTGGCCTTGAGCGTGTCGGCGAACTTGACGGCGGCTTCGTGGCGCGGATTGCCGGGGGCGGCGCCGTGGCCCAGGGTCAGCTTGAGGGCGGCCTGGGCGTGCGCGGCCAGTGGCACGAGGGCGCTGATGGCAAGGGCGAACAGGGTGCGGGTGAAGGTGTTGCGGTCGATCATGTCTTGTCTCCTATGAATCTTGGTCTGGGTTGCGGGATGGGACGGGGGATCAGGGATCAGCAGATCAGTGGATCAACATGCCGCCGTTGACATCCAGCGTCACGCCGGTCAGGTACTTGGCCAGGTCGCTGGCGAGGAAGACCAGGCAGCCGGCCACGTCGTTGGGTTCGCCGATGCGGTTCAGCGGAATGCCTTCGAGGATGGTCTTCATCTTGTCGTCCGGGATCAGGCCCTTGTTGATGTCGGTGGCGATCAGTCCAGGGGTCACGCAGTTGACGCGGATGCCGTCGATGCCGAACTCGCGGGCCATCGCACGCGCCAGACCCAGCACGCCCGCCTTGGCCGCCGAGTAGTGCGGGCCACCCAGGATGCCGCCGCCGCGCTGCGCCGACACCGAGGACACGCAGCAGATCGCGCCCGACTTTTGTTCGCGCATCGCCGGGATCACGGCCTGCGACATGTAGAGCGTGCCGCGCAGGCTGACATCGAGGATGCGGTCGTAGTCGGCGCCGGTGATGTCCAGCGTCTTCACGGGCTGGGTGATGCCGGCGTTGTTGACCAGGATGTCGATGCGGCCCATCTGCTGCAGGATGGCGGCGGCTGCAGCGTCGCAGGAAGCCTTGTCGGTCACGTCGGCGACGACGCCCATGTGGCCCTCGCCCAGATCGGCGGCGGCGGCGGCCGGCCCGGTGTGGGCGAGGTCCAGGATGACCACGCGGGCGCCCTGTGCGGCCATCATCCGGGCGGTGGCGTAACCGAGGCCGTTGCGGCCGGCGCCGCCGGTGATGAGGGCGACTTTGTCCTTGAGCAGCATGCGTCAATCTCCTGAGTGCAGGGGTGTGGGAATGCCACGCATGGTCGTGGCTGCCTTGCATGAGGACAAGCGAAGAGTCATCAGCCTAAGATGACGGATCTTCATTCAACGACAGGGAAGACCCGATGGCCAACATGCCGCCCGTGGTCAATCTGATGGCCTTCGAAGCCGTCGCACGCCGACGCAGCTTTGCGCTGGCGGCGGCGGAGCTGCACCTCACGGCCTCGGCGGTCAGCCACCAGATCGCCCGGCTGGAGGCGGATCTGGGGGTGCGCCTGCTGGAGCGCAGTGCGCATGGCGTCCGGTTGAGCACGGCCGGCGAGCAGTACCTCGGGCGCATCGGTGGCGCGCTGTCGGCCATCGCGGCGGCGACCGACGACCTGAAGCAGGGCGTGGGCACCAGCCTGTACGTCCACTCCTCGCCGAGCATCGCCAGCCTGTGGCTGATGCCGCGCCTGAAAGGGTTTGCGCAGGCGTGCCCGGAGATTTCGCTCAACCTGTCTGCCGCGCACACCCACAGCGATTTCGCCCTGGGGCAGGCCGATCTGGACATCCGCTACGGCGTGCCGCGCTGGCCGGACGTGGTGATCGAGCCGCTGTTCGAGGAGCGCATCGTCCCGCTGGCCAGCCCGGCTTTCCTGCGCGAGCACCGGCTCAAGCAGGTGGAGCAGTTGCCGCAGGTGCCGCTGATCCAGAGCAACGTCAACGTGGTGCAGTGGTCCGACTGGTTCGCGGAATTCACCGGCCAGCGGGCGCCGGAGCGGTTTTCACTGCGTTTCGACCGGGCGCTGATGGCGGTGGATGCGGCGATCCAGGGCTTGGGTGTGGCACTCGAAAGCGCCACGCTGGCGGGCCGCCACATCGCCGACGGGCGATTGCGGCCGGTGTTCGGGCTGGACAAGGCCATCCGGGTGAAGGCGCATTTCGCCGTCTACCCGGCGCGGCATGCCAAGCGGCCGACGGTGGAGGCGTTTCTGACCTGGCTGCATGGGGAGGCGGCCAGAAACCCCGTGTAGGCTGCGCTTGGAGCTGTGTCACTCGACGACGCGCACACCCTTCCAGAACGCCACCCGCCCCTTGATTTCGGCTGCAGCTTCCTTTGGATCGGCATAGAACCAGACGGCATCCGTGTTCACTTCGCCATTGACGAACAGGCTCAGGTAACGCGCCTCGCCTTTCCACGAGCACATCGTGCGGTGGTTGCTGGACAGCACGCAGTCCTGGCGCAGCGACGCGGCGGGGAAGTAGTGGTTGCCTTCGATGACGACGGTGTCGTCGCTTTCGGCCACGGTGGTGCCGTTCCAGATGGCTTTCATGTCGGAGTCCTTGCAGCAATGAAAAAAGCCCTGCGGTTGCAGGGCTTCGTGTCGAGCCGACCAAGGCCGGCCGAAGTGTACTCAGTTTACTTCGCGAGCTTGAACACCCACACCGAGCCACCCTGTTCGAGGAAGCTGACCTTCTTGGCCACGTCGCCGCCCCACAGCGGAACGGCGCCGCCCCAGCCGGAGGCCACGGCGATGTACTGCTCGCCCTTGTCCGACCACGTGATCGGAGGAGCCACGACACCGGAACCGGTCTGGAACTTCCAGACGATCTTGCCGGTCTTGGCGTCTGCGGCCTGCAGGTAGCCTTCCGGCGTGCCCCAGAACACCAGGTTGCCGCCCGTGGTCAGCACGCCACCCCACAGCGGGGCGTTGTTCGGCGCTTCCCAGACGATCTTGCCGGTCTTCGGGTCGATGGCGCGCAGGGCGCCGATGGGGCCGTCCGACAGCGTCTTGATCGTGAAGCCGGCGCCCAGGTAAGCGGCACCCTTCTTGTAGCTGACCGGCTCGTTCCAGATTTCCATGCCCCATTCGTTGGACGGCACGTAGAACAGCTTCGTGTCCGGCGAGTAGGCCATCGGCATCTGGTTCTTGCCGCCCAGGAAGGACGGGGCGGCGAACACCGAGGTGCCCTTCTTGCCGTCGGCGCCCTGGGTCGGATCACCCGAGCGGTTTTCCGGCACGAAGTTCGGGCGGCCCGTCTTCAGGTCAATGCCGGTGGCCCAGGTGATCTTCTTGACGAACGGGAAAGCGTTGACCAGCTTGCCGGTCTTGGCGTCGTTCACATAGAAGAAGCCGTTGCGGTCGGCCTTGCCGCCCAGGATCTGGCCGCCATCTTCGTACGTGATGAACTCGTTGACGCCGTCGTAGTCCCAGGCATCGTTCGGGGTGCTCTGGTAGTGCCACTTGATCTGGCCGGTCTTCACGTCAATGGCGACGGTGGAGGTCGAGAACAGGTTGTCACCCTTGCGCAGGTGGCTGTTCCACGGCGCCGGGTTGCCGGTGCCGAAGTAGGCCAGACCGGTCTTGGCGTTGTAGGTGCCGCCCAGCCAGGTCGCCGCGCCGCCGGTCTTCCACAGGTCGCCCGGCCAGGTCTTGCCTTGCTCGCCGGAGATGCCGATCTCGGTCTTGTTGCCGTCCTTGTCGTACTTGTAGCCCATGTGGCCTTCGACCGTCGGGCGGCTCCAGACCATCTTGCCGGTCTTGGGGTCACGCGCTTCGACGCGACCGACGATGCCGAACTCGCCACCGGACACGCCGGTCAGCAGCAGACCTTCGGCGATCAGCGGGGCTGCCGAGGCGGAGTAGCCCGCGGCGTAGTCGTCGATCTTTTCCTTCCAGACCACGTCGCCGGTGTCCTGGTTCAGCGCGACGAGTTGCGCGTCCAGCGTGGCGAAGATGACGAGGTTGTCATACAGCGCCGCGCCGCGGTTGATCACGTCGCAGCAGGGCATGATGCCGTCGGGCAGGCGGTGTTCGTACTTCCAGAGCTTGGCGCCCGTCTTGGCGTCGAGCGCAAAGATACGCGAGTAGGAGGCCGTGACGAACATCTTGCCGTTGTGGATCACCGGCTGCGATTCCTGGCCACGCTGCTTCTCGCCGCCGAAGGAGAAGCTCCACGCCGGCACCAGCTTGGCTATGCTGGACGGGTTGATCTGCTTGAGCGGGGAATAACGCTGGCCTTGCTGGCCGATGCCCCAGCTCAGCACGTCGCCGGTGGACTTGGCGTCGTTCTCGATCATCTGGTCGGTCACGGTGGCGTGGGCCATGGACGCCAGGCCGGCGCACACCAGCAAGCTCAACAGTTTCTTCTGCATGGTTGGTCTCCTCAGTGAGGTGGATGTCACAACGGCTGGAACAGATGCCGTTCGGGAGCTATTCCCGGGCAACAAATGTGCCACCTCGCCTGTGCTAGGAAACCTTGGGGATCCTACTAGCTGGAGACACTTTGGCAGGGTTCGCGCTGCGGGTAAGTCCGGGGCCGGTGTACCAGGAGACAACACTTCCGGCGAAACTGCTCCGCTGCGAGCGGCGTGAGCGTGCCACCCCTCGGACTGGCCGTTACACCAGCCCGTCGAACAGCCAGACGTTCACCGCATCACCTGCCGCCACCGAGGTCTGCGCGTGGCCGAGCACGACCAGCGCGTTTGCCTCGCTCATGCTGCGCAGCACGCCCGCGCCTTGCGTGCCGGTGAGCCGGACTTCCCATTGCCCGTCTTCGGCCTGGCGGACGATGCCGCGCTGGAATTCGCTGCGGCCGGGGCGCTTGCGGATGGCGGTGGTGCAGCGCACGCGCAGCGTCGGCAGCGGCGCAGGATGGGCGCCGGCGAGCTGCAGCAAGCCGTCGCGGGCGAAGGCGTAGAACGTGACCAGCGCCGCCACCGGGTTGCCCGGCAGCGCGAACAGCCACGCGGGCGAGCGGCCGTCCGCACGGTGCAGCGGCCCGAACGCGAACGGCCGCCCCGGCCGCATCGCCACCTTCCAGAACGCCACATCGCCCCGGCTGGCCAGCAGATCCTTGGTGTAGTCCGCGTCCCCCACGCTGACGCCGCCGCTGGTCAGCACCACGTCGGCCCGCGCGATCGCCTCGTCCAGCGTGGCGGCCAAGGCCGCTGGGTCATCGCGCACGAGGCCCAGGTCGATGGTCTCCACGTCCAGCCGGGCCAGCGCGCCCATGAGGCTGTAGCGGTTGCTGTCGTAGATGCAGCCGGCGTCGAGCGGCTGGCCCAGCGTGCGCAGTTCGTTGCCGGTGGAGAACAGCGCCACCCGCAGCCGCCGCCGCACCGTCACCTCGCCGATGCCCAGCGACGCGATCAGCCCGAGATCCGCGGGCCGCAGCCGCTGGCCGGCGGTGAGCGCGGGGTGGCCGGCGCGCAAGTCTTCGCCTTGGAGCCGCCGGTTGTCGCCGGGGCGCAGCGTGCCGGGACGGAGGCTGACCACGCCGTCAGCGGCGCTGCACAGCTCCTGCGGCACGACGGTGTCCAGTCCGGCGGGCATCACCGCGCCGGTCATGATCCGCACGCACTGGCCGGGTTGGAGCACGAAGTCCGGCACATCGCCCGCGTGGACCGTGCCGGCCACCGTCAACACGGTGTCGGCGTCGGCGCGCAGGTCGCTGCCGCGCAGCGCGTAGCCGTCCATGGCCGAGTTGTCGTGCGCGGGCACGCTGATGGGCGAAACGATGTCTGCACCGAGGATGCGGCCGAGGGCGGCGGTCAGCGGCAGGGTTTCGGTGTCCGTGATCGGCTGCAGCGCGCGGGCGATGGCGGCGCGGGCGGCTTCGACGCTGAGCTGGTCATCGCCGCGGGAGAGGGGGGAGGGACCGAGTTCCGACATGGTGGGCAGGGGCGGTGGGTTCAGGTTCAGGTTCTGGGGTTGGCGGCGATCATAGTGGGCGTACCAGAGTGGAACCATGTCCATGGGGTGGATCTCTATGCAAGCGCCGACATATCGCCAGCCTGGCGATCCGGCGACAGAATCGCGCCGCCATGTCCACCGTCTCCGAAAGCTTCTCCACCGCGCTGCGCCTGATCGCCCAGGCCGACCCCGCGCTGTTCGCCATCGCCGGCCTGTCGCTGCGGGTCAGCGCGGTGGCGTGCGTGCTGGGAGCCATCGTCGGGCTGGCGCTGGGGGCGTGGCTGGCGGTGGCGCGGTTTCCGGGGCACCGGGTGGTCATCTGGGCACTGAACACGCTGCTGGCGCTGCCGTCGGTGGTGGTGGGGCTGTCGGTGTACCTGCTGCTGTCGCGCTCGGGGCCGCTGGGCGCGCTGGGCATCCTGTTCACGCCGACCGCGATGGTGATCGCGCAGAGCATCCTCATCCTGCCGCTGATTGCCGCGCTGTCCCGCCGGCTGGTGCTGGATGGGCTGCGCGAGGGCGGCGACCAGTTGCGCTCGATGGGGGCGGGGCCGCTGCTGTCGGCGCTGCTGCTGTTGCTGCACCAGCGTTTTGCCGTGCTGACGGTGCTGCTGACGGCGTTCGGCCGGGCGGTGGCGGAGGTGGGCGCAGTGATGATCGTCGGCGGCAACATCGACGGCATCACCCGCGTGATGACCACTGCCATCGCGCTGGAAACAAGCAAGGGCGACCTGCCGCTGGCGCTGGCGCTCGGGATCGTGCTGCTGGGCGTGGTCGGACTCGTGAATCTGGGCATGGGGCTGGTGCAGTGGCGCGCCGGGTCGCCGCAGGAGGCGCTGGCATGACGACGCTGCCCCCGCCCGAGCTGCTGCTCACGCTGGACGCTGCCACGGTGCGCTTCGGCGGGGTGACGGCGCTGCACGGTGTCGGCCTGTCGCTGGCGCGGGGCGAGCGGCTCGCGCTGGTCGGCGCCAATGGGTCAGGCAAGACGACGCTGCTGCGGCTGCTGCACGGGCTGTTGCCGTGCGACGGACAGCGCGAGGTTCACACCCTGCGCGGAACGGGCCGGGTGCCAGTGGCGGCGATGCTGTTCCAGCGGCCGTTCCTGCTGCACCTGTCGGTGTGGTGGAACCTGATGCTGGCGCTGTGGCTGGGCGGGGTGCCGCGGGCCGAGCGGCGCGGGCGCGGGCTGGAGGCACTTGCGCGGGTCGGCTTGCAGACTACCGCGGATCGCCCGGCGCGGTCCTTGTCCGGTGGGCAGCAGCAGCGGCTGGCGCTGGCGCGGGCCTGGGCGCTGCAGCCCGACATCCTCTTTCTCGACGAACCGACCGCCAGCCTCGACCCTTCCGCCAAGCGCGAGGTCGAGGCGCTGATCGACGACTTTGCCCGCAGCGGCATGACGCTGGTGATGAGCACGCACAACCTCGGGCAGGTCAAGCGGCTGGCGACGCGGGTGGTCTACCTCGAAGCGGGGCGGCTGGTCGTCGATCGGCCGGTGGACCGCTTTTTCAATGACGAGTTGCCGCACGAGGCGGCTCAGTTCCTCAAAGGAGAATTGCCGTGGACCTGAAACGACGCCTTGCCTTCACCTCGGTAGCGACCCTGGCGATGGCGCTGCTCTTGCCCGCCGCCACCGCGCAGGCACAGGACAAATCCATCGTCATGGCCTCGACCACCTCGACCGACCAGTCCGGCCTGTTCGCGCACCTGCTGCCCGCGTTCAAGCAGGCCAGCGGCATCGACATCCGCGTCGTCGCGGTCGGCACCGGACAGGCGCTGGACATGGCGCGCCGGGGCGATGCCGATGTGGTGTTTGTCCACGACCAGGTGGCCGAGGAGAAATTCGTCGCCGAGGGTTGGGGCCTCAAGCGGCAGGCCGTCATGTACAACGACTTCGTGCTGATCGGCCCGGCCGCCGACCCTGCCAGGGCCAAGGGCGGCAACATCGCCGAGGCGCTGCTCAAGGTCGCCTCCGCCAAGGCGTCGTTCATCTCCCGCGGCGACAAGAGCGGCACGCATGCCGCCGAGCTGCGCCTGTGGAAGCAGGCCGGCGCCGATCTTGCCGCCGCCAAGCCGGCCGGCTACAAGGAATGCGGCTGCGGCATGGGGCCGGCGTTGAACATGGCGGCGAGCACCGGCGCCTACGTGCTCGCCGATCGCGGCACCTGGCTGGCGTTCAAGAACCGGGCCGATCTGGCGGTCCTCGTCGAAGGCGACAAGGCGCTGTTCAACCAGTACGGCGTGATGGTGGTCAATCCCGCCAAGCACCCGCACGTCAAGCAGGCCGCGGCGCAGGCGTTTGCCGACTGGGTGGTGTCGGCTGCGGGGCAGGGGGTGATCTCGTCCTACAAGATTGGCGGGGAGCAGTTGTTCTTCCCGAACGCAGGGCGCTGAAACGCCGCATCTCGTCAGTTCGTGTCAGGTTGGCACAGGAACCCGCCAGCCGTTTCAGGGTATCGCCTAGGTTCCCGAGGTCGATCGATATGCAGATGATTGCATAGACCCTCCCCGGTGTGCGCCTCGCCCGCTCGGGGCATCCCCCCAACGGACGACTGCGGAGAACCCCATCATGCAGAAGAGCCTTCACATCAACCCGGACAAATGCACGGGTTGCCTGCAGTGCGAAATGGCCTGCTCCTACGAGAACTACGGTGTCTTTGCACCGGCCAAGTCGCGCATCAAGGTCTTCGATTTCCACGAGACCGGCAAGAAAGTCCCCTACACCTGCACGCAGTGCGACGAGGCCTGGTGCCTGCACGCCTGCCCGGTCGAGGCGATCACGCTCGACAAGGTGACCGGCGCCAAGGTCGTCAACGACAGCACCTGCGTCGGCTGCAAGGTCTGCAC
>JBEEMX010000115.1:0-8823 GCA_041192465.1 Pseudomonadota bacterium
TGCGCCGGCCGGCGTCGAGCGCGATGGCGCGCTCGACGATGTCGGGGTGAACGTCGTCGCCACCGTCCTCGGCCATCGATGCGCTGATGTCGATGCGCGTCGGTGCGTGCAACAGCCCGTCGGCCAGCGCCTGCACCGCCTCGGGAAACGTCGCCGAAAAGAACAGGTTCTGCCGCTTCGCCGGCAGCAGCGCCAGCACGCGGTTCAGCTCGTCCGAGAAGCCCAGATCAAGCAGCCGGTCGGCCTCGTCCAGCACCAGCAGGCGGATCGCATCCAGCCGCAGCGCGTTGTGGTCCACCAGGTCGAGCAGCCGGCCGGGCGTGGCGACAACGATTTCCGTGCCACCGCGCAGGCCCATCATCTGCGGATTGATCGACACGCCGAACGCGGCCACTCGCGGCGCACGGCCATGTCCGCCTGCAGCAGCGGCAGCACGAACGCCAGCGTCTTGCCCGATCCGGTCTGCGCAGCGCCCTGCACATCGGCGCCCGACAAGGCCGCAGGGATGGCCTGGGCCTGGATGGGCGTCGGCGCGGTGAGGCCAAGTTCGCGGACAGCGCGCTGCAGCGCCGGGTTCAGGCCGAGGGAAGCGAATGACATGGAGATCCAGACAGTAAGAGGCGCATTGTCTCAGTGCGCAGGCCCACGCCCTGCAGCCATCGCCCGCTCGACCTCGTTGACCTGGCGCTGCACGTCACGCGGCACCTCGTCCGAGTACGGCGCGAGGCGCACCACCCGTTCACGCACCCCGCCGAGGAAGGGCCTGGGCTTCCACGTCCCGGCGATCACCGCCCGCGCCACCGCCGTGTAGCGGTCGCCCCAGTGGAGCGTGCTGCTGGTGAGCTGGGCCGTGGGCGCGAAGGGGCGCAGGTCGCTCTGGTCGCCGAGCAGGCGCACGCCCTGGCCCGCGTGGGCCTCGGCCACTTCGGCGACGGCGGACGTGCCGCGGAGCTGCGTGAGCACATCGACACCATCGCGCACCAGCCGCTCGGCCGCTTCGCGCTCCTTGGCTGGATTGAAGGGAGTGTTGAGCCAGATAGCCTGGACCTGGGCCTTCGGATTCACTGCCCGCAGGCCGCGCATGAAGGCATCGAGGGCCTGCACCGCAGCGGGGTTCTGGACCCCCGCGACATGGCCCACCCGCCCGGTGCGGCTCATCTTGCCGGCCACGAGTCCGGCCAGATAGCGGCCCTGGTCAGCCCGGACACTGTAAGGACTGACGTTGGCATGGGCGCTGGCGTTGGCACGGAGCGCCTCGCGGCCATCCCCCATCGACTCGAAGGCGACTTGCGGAAACTCCGGTGCCACCCGCAGCACGGCGGCCCGGTGCGCCTCGCTGGTCGCGAAGATCAGCCGGTGGCCTTGCGCCACCAACTCGCGCAGCACGCGCTCCGTTTCGGCATCGTCGGCGACGTTCTCGACGAAACGGGTCTGCACCGCACCGCCCAGGTTCTTCTCCAGCCAGAGCCGGCCCATGTGGTGCTGGTAGGTCCAGCCGGCGGTGCCGACGGGCGTGGCGTAGACGAAGGCGATGGACAGCGGGGGTTTGGCCGGCACAGGTGTGGCGGCAGTGGCCGCACCCAGCCACAGACCCGCCCAGACGGCAGTGATGGCCCGCAGCAGCCGTTGACGTTGACATTCACGCACCGTTGAACACTGCATCCAACTGCCCCACCCACACCCGCTTCTGCTCCGCCGACACGAAGCTTGCCTCGAAGCTGTTGCGCGCGAGCTGGTAGGCATGGCGGGCGTTCAGTTGGGGCAGCGCCGCGAAGAGTTCGACGAAGTTCTGGTTGATGTAGCCACCGAAGTAGGCCGGATCGTCGGAGTTGACCATCGCGCACAGCCCGGCATCGAGCAGTGCCGGCAGGTTGTGCTCCGCCATGGTCGGGAACACGCAGAGCTTGACGTTCGACAGCGGGCACACCGTCAGCGGGATGCGTTCGTCGGCGAGCCGCTCGACCAGCGCCGCATCCTCCAGGCAGCGCACGCCGTGGTCGATGCGCTCGCTGCCCAGCAGGTCCAGCGCCTCGTGGATGTAGGCAGGCGGGCCTTCCTCGCCAGCGTGGGCGACGATGTGCAGCCCGAGTTCACGGCAGCGGGCAAACACCCGCGCGAACTTGCTGGGTGGATGGCCGACCTCGCTGCTGTCGAGGCCCACACCGATGAAGTGGTGGCGCCAGGGCAGCGCGGCCTCCAGCGTCGCCAGTGCCTCTTCCTCGCTCAGATGGCGCAGGAAACACAGGATCAGCTTGGCGCTCACGCCCAGCCCCGTGTGGGCGCGGTGGACCGCATGGTTCAGCCCCTTGATCACCGTCTCGAACGGCACGCCACGTGCGGTGTGGGTCTGCGGGTCGAAGAAGATTTCAGCGTGGACGACGTTGTCGGCAGCAGCTTTTTCGAGGTACGCCCACGCCATGTCGAAGAAGTCCTCTTCCTTGAGCAGGACGCTGGCGCCGGCGTAGTAGATGTCGAGGAAGCTTTGCAAGTCGGTGAAGGCGTAGGCCGCACGCAGGGCCTCGATGTTCGGGTACGGCAGCGTGACGCCATTGCGCTGTGCAAGCCTGAAGATCAGTTCCGGCTCCAGCGAGCCTTCGATGTGGATGTGCAGCTCGGCCTTGGGCATGCGGCGCAACAGCGCGGGCAGCCGGGCCGGGTCGATCGCGTCGAGGCGGGCAGTGGTCATGCCGGTCAGGAGGGCAGCAGTCATGGGCGTCAGACTCCGTGGGAATGGGATGCATTATCCGCACCGAAGCGCAGACAATCGACCCCCCACGGACAGAACGACACGAACGCCGTCAGGCACTTGCACCATGGCCCAGCTCCAAGACGAAACCAGCCGCACCGACCTGCTCAACCGCCTCAGGCGCGCCGAAGGCCAACTGCGCGGCATCCAGCGCATGGTGGAAGAGGGAGAACCCTGCCTCGATATCGCCAGCCAGATGTCGGCGGTGCGCAAGGCGCTCGACAGCGCCTATGTGCGCATGACAGTGTGCTTCATGCAGCAGGAACTCAAGGAGCGCCTGCAACTGCAGCCCGAGGCGGTGGTGCAGCTCGACGCGGTGCTCGACGACATGCAGACACTGCTGGGCAAGGTCCGCTGAACGCCCGGATCGCTGGTCAGCGCACGCCGCCGGGCAGCAGCCGGTCGGCTGGCTGGACCTCGGCATCCGGGTCCAGCTCGATGGCCACCTGCGTGCAGACCGCGCGGCACAGTGTGGCCACGCGCTCGCTCTGCAGGCGGTAGTAGATCTGGGTGGAGTCGCGGCGCTTGCCGAGCACGCCGGCGCGGTAGAGCGTCGAGAGGTGCTGCGACATGTTGGGCTGGGTGGTGTCGATCTCGGCCAGCAATTGCGAGACGTTCTTCTCGCCGTTGCACAGCGCGCCGATGATCTTCAGCCGGATCGGCGTGGACAGCAGCGAGAACAGCTCGGCCACCGACTCGTAGACGTTGTCGGCCTTGTCGACTTCTGCGTCACGGTCCATGTGGCAAGCCCTTGGTCAGGTTCGGATGCAGCCCATTCTATGCGTACACACGAATAGAACTCAGTGTGGCTGCCCCGATGCGGCACCGTCCGGATAGAACGCATGCGTGCCGCGCCCATTGGCCTTGGCGGTGTACATGGCCGTGTCCGCCTGGCGCAGCAGGACATCGGCGCTGTGCGGCGTGTCACTGGGGACCAGGGCCACGCCGACGGAGGCGCCGACCCGCACCTCCTGCCCATCGATCGACACCGGCTGCGAGGCGGCGTCCCGCAACCGCTGCGCCACGAGGGCCACCTCTTCTCGGTGACGCACCGTCGGCAGGATGACCGTGAACTCGTCGCCGCCCATGCGGAACAGCAGATCGCCTTCGCGCAGACACGCCGACAGCCGCTGGGCCACCGTTTTCAGCAACTGATCGCCCGCAGGATGGCCGAGGCTGTCGTTGACCTGCTTGAACCGGTCAAGGTCGAGGAACAGGAGCGCCGCCGTCCGTCCGGTGCGCGACGCCTGCGCCAGCGCCTTGTCGAGCCGTCGGCGGAAACTCGTCCGGTTGGGCAAACCGGTGAGCGCATCATGGAACGCCTGGTGGCGCATCGCCGCCTCCTGGACGGCGCGCTCCCGGCGCTGCCGCTGGATCACCCGGTCGGCCTTGCGGACAACCACGAACAAGAAGGCATACAGCGTCATCAGCAGGGCCAGCACCAGACCCGCCACCTGCCATTGCGCCTGGTTCTGTTGTGCCAGCAGGTCGGTGACATCGGAGTAGACCTCGAACACCGCCTCCGGTGGACCGCCCGAAAGACCACCGATCGGTACATACGATGCGATCAGGTTCCGCTGGGCAATCTCGCCCTCGAAGGCATTGAATTTCTCGCGGTAGCTGATGCTGCTGATGACCTGCCCCTGCCGTGCGGCCAGGATGCCGGGAGTGCCGCGCTCATCCCGGCCGATCTGGCGCTCATCGGTGGAGAACACCGTCAGTCCATCGGGGTGGTAAATCTTGAGCTTGACGACGGGCAGCCCGTGCATCTGGGCCTGCACCTCGGCCCGGAGCTTGGACACCAGCGGATCGGCCAGCAAGGCCTCGCGGGACTTGCCCGCCGCACCCACCACCAGGGTCCGGTAGCGCGCCCAGGTCGTGTTGGCAAACGACCGGGTGAGGGCGGCATTGGCACGGCCTTCGTGCTCGATCAGGTGCCGCAGCGTGAGTTCACGGTAGGTCGCGATCAGGCACACCGTCACCGCCACGATGCCCACCAGGCTCGCAATCGAGAAATACCGCAGCAACCGGAAGCGTGCAACAGAGGACGAAGGCATCGGACATCCACCAGCAGGAGTCCTCGCTATCGACCCAACGCCATGGAGTCTTGAGGGCTGGCGCGTCCACCGCACAGATCAGAACGCGGTCACGCTGCTTCCGCCAATCTGAAGCCCCAGCACCCCAAACCACGTTTTCCCCCCGACGCTCACCCGGTCAAACGCCTGCTGCTCGTACCCCTTCGCATCCCGGGCCACCACCCGCAGGTAGTACGCCCCATCCACCAGTGTTGGCACCAGCAGCTCGGTCGCATTCCCTCCGGCTTGCGACACCACGACCGTGCCGCGGGCGAAGTCCGGTGACGTGGCCAGCTCGACGCCGTAGGTGACGGCGTCGCCCTGCAGATCGACCGCGGCGTCCCAGGTGATGCGGTGGCCGGTGCCAGCCAGCGCCACGGCCTGGAAGAACGGCATCGGCGCCTCCAGCCCGGCCAGGAAACGCTCCCGGTTGATCCGCGGCGCCACGGCGATGCGCGCCACCTCGCTGCGCCACTCGGCGGCGCGGTCGGCCGTCACGCCGGGCAGCCAGGTCAGGTCGGGTGCCGCGGTCACATGAGGCGCCACCAGCGGCTGGTAGACCGCCAGCCGCGCCTGCAGAGCAGCTTCGCCGAGGTGGCGCGTGTACAGCTCCTCGACCGCCTGTTTCAGCTCCGCCAGCCGCTTCGGATCGGACAGGAAACGCCGGTGCAGCGGCACGTCCCACCAGTTGGCCAGCGTCTTCTGCCACGGTGCGTACAGGCTGCCGGCGGCTGCGACATCCGGCTGGTCCTCGTAGCCAAAGGCACCGTCGTAGTCCCATGGCAGAAAGTAGAACTTGTCGCTGCCCTTGGGTTGGTGCAGCCCGAAGTTCTGCGTCGTCGTGTCGCGGTTGCCCATGAGCACGCTGGTGGCCAGCCAGGTCAGGTAGTTGCTGCGGTCGAAGTAGCGGCCGAAGACGGTCTCGAAATCGCTCGCCGGATCGTCGAGCGCCGCCAGCATCGCCAGCAGCCGCGTGTGGTCGCCGCTGTCCGCTTCCAGCGACAGCACGCGCTCGAACGCGACCTTGTTCACCGGCACCCCCGCCGCCGTCAGCGCCAGCCGCGCATCGGGACGGAAGGTGAAGTCCTCGGCCTTGTACACATTGCCGTCCGTCGGCAGGCCGCGGTTGGTCAGGTACTCCTTGCCCATCTTCTCGACGTGCGTGAACAGCCCGAAATCGCTGCCCGCATAGGGGACACCGGCCTTGTCCTGATTGGTCAGGCTCAGCCGGACGAACTGCGTGCGCAGCGAGGGCACATGCGGGATGTCGCGGAACAAGTCCATCGCCAGCTTGTTGCGCACCCGGCTCAAGTCCCACGGGTGCTTGTTGAACTGCAGCGTCTGCTCGCCGCGCCACAGTGCAGCCGTCTTGAGCAGCTTGATGCGGTAGGACTTCTGCTCGGCCAGCCGCGAGGAGTTGCCCCGCAGGCGGATCGTCGCGTTCAGCGGCTTGCCGTCGTCGGGGTAGCCGTCGAGGACGATGTGGGCGTCGATCTCGGGTTCGAGCGCGTCGTTCGGGTCAAGGTCGGCGTTGACATTGGCGAAGGTGGCGGTGGCCGTGTCGCGGGTGACGATGCTGCCCTGCAAGACCGTGTTCGTCAGCACCGCGTAGGTGCGCGGATCGTCCCGGACGGCGGCCGCCTCCTCGGTGGCGAACACGGTCAGCGCCGGGGCGGGCACGACCGGCACCGGGGCGGTGGTGCCCGTGCCGGCATCGCCGCCACCACCACCACAGGCCACCAGACAGGCCAGGCACACCAGCCCGAGACTCCAGGACAGGCGGCGATTGCGCCAGAACCGTTGCTGCACCATGTTGCATTCCTCCAAGGTCTGCATCATGGGCCGATCCCGTACCCGGTCACCCGCCCAAGGGATCGGGTTAATCAAGCCCTCAGCTTCTGGCGCCGGCCCACTTCGCCAGTCCCATCACGTCGTCCTCGGCCATCTCGCCGGGGATCACCTCGCGCAACACGCCCTGGCGGTCGATCACGCAGGTCACCGGGTAGCTGCGCCGCGCCGTGAGCACCGGGCGCAGCACGGCCGCGTCCATCGTCGCAGGAAAGGCGTAGCCGTGGCGGGCCATGTACGCCTGGACCTCGGCCGGGTCGGGGTCCAGCGCCGCGGCGATCACCGTCAGCGGCAGGCCACCGCTGGCGCGCACCAGCTTGTCCAGCCGCTGGTTGGTGCGCTGGCAGTAGCCGCAGTCGGTGGCGAAGAAAATGACCACCACCGCCCGGCCCTGCACCTGCTCGGCCGCCACGCTGCGGCCATCGAGCAGCCGCACCATCGGCCACGGCACGGGCTGGCCGATCGCGGTCGGCGCGGCCTGTGCAGGCCGCAGCAGCCCAGCCCCGGGCAATGCCAGCATCAGCGCCGTGGCCTGGCGTCGGTTCAAGTGGATTCGGGAAAACACTACATTCGTACCCAATGATATTCAAGACACTATACCGCTGAAGCCATTGCTCCGA
The DNA here is from genome assembly GCA_041192465.1 of Pseudomonadota bacterium. Classification (GTDB taxonomy): domain Bacteria; phylum Pseudomonadota; class Gammaproteobacteria; order Burkholderiales; family Burkholderiaceae_C; genus Sphaerotilus. The sequence continues at coordinate 7,290 of JBEEMX010000115.1, forward strand.
GGAGATTTCCCATGCCCCGACCGACCATTGCCACCCGCTGGCTGACCGGTGTGCTGCTGTGCAGCGCCAGCCTGTCGAGTGCCACCGCGGCCCAGGCCAAAGACCAGGAGCGACTGCGCCTGCGCTCGCTGGCCGCCACCTGTGCGCAGTGCCATGGGACCGATGGGCGCGCGGTCGAAGGCGAGGCGCTGGTGCGGCTGGCCGGGCTGCCGCAGGACTACCTGCTGTCGCAACTGATGGCCTTCCGCTCGGGCGAGCGCCAGGCCACGGTCATGCACCAGATCACCAAGGGCTACTCCCCGGAGCAGCTTGAATCGCTGGCGAAGTATTTCGCCGCACAGCCCCCCCAGAAGTAAGCCGAGGAGACCCCCACCATGCAACGCAGACATCTCCTCCAGGGCCTGATCGCGGGCGGCTCGCTCGGACTGGCCGGCTGTGCCTCGCTGCTCGACCGCACCTCCGCCTCGAAGGCCAAGGTGCTCGTGGTCGGCGGCGGCTACGGCGGCGCGACCGTCTCGAAGTACATCCGCCTGCTGTCGGACCACACGATCGACGTGATGATGGTCGAGCCGAACCGGCAGTTCGTGTCCTGCCCGGTGTCGAATCTGGTCATCGGCGGTCAGCGCCGCATGTCGGACATCACCAGCCCGTACAACGGCCTGAGCGACAAGCACGGCGTGCGCATCGTCCACGACATGGTCACGTCGGTGGACGCGGTGAAGAAGACCGCGACGCTGGCCGGCGGCACCGTCGTGCAGTACGACAAGCTCGTACTGTCGCCCGGCATCGACTTCCTGTGGGACCAGACCGAAGGCTTGAAGGCCGCGCACGAATCCGGCCAGATCCTGCACGCCTGGAAGGCCGGCACCGAGACGATGGCCCTGCGCCAGCAGCTCGAAGCCATGCGCGACGGCGGCACCTACGCCATCACCATCCCCGAGGCGCCCTACCGCTGCCCGCCCGGACCCTACGAGCGCGCCAGCGTCGTCGCCGCCTACTTCAAGCGTGCCAAGCCCAGGTCCAAGGTGTTGATCCTCGACGCCAACCCGGACGTGACCTCCAAGCCGGCCCTGTTCAAGAAGGCGTGGGCCGACCTGTACGGCGGCATGGTCGAGTACCGGCCGCAGCACAAGGTGGTGGGCGTCGATGCGAAGACCCGCACCGCCAGGTTCGAGGTGCAGGACGACGTGAAGGCCGACGTGCTGAACGTGCTGCCGGTGATGCGGGCCGGGGCGCTGGCGGTGAACACCGGGCTGGCGAACGCCAACGGCCGCTGGTGCCACGTCAACTTCCTGAACTTCGAATCGACGGCGGCCAAGGACATCCATGTCATCGGCGACGCGATCCAGATTGCGCAAGGCATGCCCAAGTCCGGCCACATGGCCAACTCGCACGCCAAGGTCACGGCCGCCGCGATCGTCGCCGAGCTGCAGGGAATGGAAGTCAACCCGAGCCCGCTGCTCACCAATGTCTGCATGAGCTTCGTGGACGACCAGAACGTCATCCACGTCGCCAGCGTCCACGAGTACCAGGC
>JBEEMX010000116.1:0-8645 GCA_041192465.1 Pseudomonadota bacterium
GTGCTACGGCCGCGACCTCGGCCGCGGCGGCCTGATCAACATCGGCGAAGCGATCGGCGTGATCGCCGCGCAGTCGATCGGCGAGCCGGGCACGCAGCTCACGATGCGCACCTTCCACATCGGTGGTGCGGCGTCGCGTGCGGCGGTGGCCTCCAGCGTGGACGCCAAGTCCGAAGGCCGCATCGGCTTCAACGGCACGATGCGCTACGTGACCAACGCCAAGGGCGAGCTGGTGGTGATCTCGCGTTCCGGCGAAATCATCATCTCCGACCCGCATGGCCGCGAGCGCGAGCGCCACAAGGTGCCGTACGGTGCGATCCTGAACGTCAAGGCCGACCAGCAGATCAAGGCTGGCACGGTCCTGGGCAACTGGGATCCGCTGACGCGCCCGATCATCACCGAGTTCGCCGGCAAGATGCGCTTCGAGAACGTCGAAGAAGGCGTGACCGTGGCCAAGCAGGTGGACGAAGTGACGGGTCTGTCGACGCTGGTGGTCATCGACCCGAAGCGCCGCGGCTCCATCAAGGTCGTGCGTCCGCAGGTCAAGCTGCTCGACTTCGCTGGCCAGGAAGTGAAGATCCCCGGCACCGACCACTCGGTGACGATCGGCTTCCCCATCGGCTGTCTGATCCAGGTCCGCGACGGCCAGGACGTGATGCCCGGCGAGGTGCTGGCCCGTATCCCGGTCGAAGGCCAGAAGACACGCGACATCACCGGCGGTCTGCCGCGGGTGGCCGAGCTGTTCGAAGCCCGCACGCCCAAGGACAAGGGCACGCTGGCCGAGATGACCGGCACGGTGTCGTTCGGCAAGGAGACCAAGGGCAAGGTGCGCCTGCAGATCACCGATCCGGAAGGCCGTGTGTCCGAGGAACTCGTGCCCAAGGAAAAGAACATCCTGGTGCACGAAGGCCAGGTGGTCAACAAGGGCGAGTCGATCGTCGACGGACCGGCCGATCCGCAGGACATCCTGCGTCTGTTGGGCGTCGAGGAACTGGCGCGCTACATCGTCGACGAAGTGCAGGACGTCTACCGACTCCAGGGCGTGAAGATCAACGACAAGCACATCGAGGTGATCGTTCGCCAGATGCTGCGTCGTGTGCAGATCGCCAACTCGGGTGACTCCACGTACATCGTCGGCGAGCAGGTCGAGCGTTCGGAGCTGTTCAACACGAACGAGCGCCTGCAACGCGAAGGCAAGCTGCCGGCGACGTATCTGGACGTGCTGCTGGGCATCACCAAGGCCTCGCTGTCCACCGACTCGTTCATCTCCGCGGCGTCCTTCCAGGAAACCACCCGCGTGCTGACCGAAGCGGCCATCATGGGCAAGCGCGACGAGCTGCGTGGCCTGAAGGAAAACGTCATCGTGGGTCGCCTGATCCCGGCCGGCACCGGCCTGGCATTCCACCAGGCCCGCAAGGCCAAGGAAGCCATGGACGACACCGAGCGCCGCGCCATCGCGATGCAGGAAGCGCAGGAAGCACTGGCGGCGGTGGATGCCGACACGGCATCCGGCGTCGATGCACAGGGCTGACGCCTGAAGGGATGGCCCCGCACCGGCGCTGCCGGCGCGGGATGCCCCCCCTGAAAACCCCGAGCTGGCTTGTCCACCTCGGGGTTTTTTACGTCTGCACGCTGTTGCAAATGCTTTTGCATTAGCATGTGGTCCATGGAACCCCGTGAACGCCAGACCCGCCAGCGCGACGCGCTCCTGCAAGCCCTGCAAGGCAGCGCCCGTGCCTTGACCCCCGCCGAGCTGTGCGAACTGGCGCAGCAGCAGGTCGCCACGCTGAACCTCTCCACCGTCTACCGCCAGCTCAACGCGCTGCAGGAGCTGGGCGTGGTGACGCGGGTGGACCTGCCGGGGCAGTCGGCGCGCTACGAGGCCGCCTGCGAGCAACACCACCACGGCGTGGGCACGCACGGCGCGCAGGACCACCACCACCACCATTTCCACTGCACCCAGTGCGACCGCGTGTTCCCCATCCACGCCTGTCCCGGCACGATGTCCGAACTCGCACCGCCCGGTTTCCAGGTCCAGCGCCATGACCTGACGCTGCACGGCCTGTGCGCCGACTGCGGCAGTGCCCCGGCCACAGGGAGCGCCGCATGTTGATGGCGAGCGCGGCGGTGCGGTGTGCGGGGGCGCTGGCGCTGGTGGCGCTGCTGTGGCTGGCGGTGGGCTGGGGGTTGTCGGCATGAACGCGGCGGTGTTGACGCTCGACGGCGTGGGGGTGCGGCGCGGGGAACGCTGGGCGCTGGAAGGCGTCAGCGGCGAGATCCCCCGCGGCGCGATGACGGCCATCGTCGGTCCGAACGGCGCTGGCAAGAGCACGCTGCTCGACACGCTGGCCGGCCAGCTCACTCCGCAGCAGGGTCGCCTCACCCGCGCCGCTGGCGTGACGGTGGCGTATCTGCCGCAGAGCGCGCGCATCGACCGCAGTTTCCCGATCCGCGTCGGTGACGTGGTGGCGCTGGGCGCGTGGTCGCGCATCGGCTTGTGGAAGGCGCTTGGCGGTGGCCTGCGCCGCGAGGTGGCCGAGGCGCTGGTGGCGGTGGGGCTGGCGGGCTGCGAACGCCGCGTCATCTCCGATCTGTCGGCGGGGCAGTTTCAGCGCGTGCTCTTCGCCCGGCTGATGCTGCAGAACGCCGACCTGATCCTGCTGGACGAGCCCTTCAACGCCATCGACGAGGACACCACCGCCGACCTGCTGGCCCTGGTGCACCAATGGCACGCCCAGGGCCGCAGCATCGTCGCCGTGCTGCACGACATGGCGCAGGTGCGGGCGCACTTCGACCAGACCGTGCGGCTGTCGCGGCGGGTGCTGGGCTGGGGGGCGACCGAAGCGGTGCTGTCGGCCGACGAGGTCACCGCATGACGCTGCCGGGTCCGGGCGACTGGTCCGCGCTGCTGTTCCAATCCTTGTTCCAACCGTTCGTGGAATTCGGTTTCATGCGCCGGGCGCTGGTGGCCGTGGTGGCGCTGGCGATGGGTGCGGCGCCGCTGGGCTGTCTGCTGGTGCTGCGCCGGATGAGTCTGGTGGGCGACGCGATGGCGCACGCGCTGTTGCCCGGCGCGGCGGTTGGCTACCTGATGGCCGGGCTGTCGCTCACGGCGATGAGCCTTGGTGGCTTCATCGCGGCGCTGCTGGTGGCCCTTGGCGCAGGCGCCGTGACGCGGCGCACCGGCCAGCGCGAGGACGCGAGCTTCGCCGCCTTCTACCTGATCGCGCTGGCGCTGGGCGTGCTGCTGATCTCCACCCACGGCAGCAGCATCGACCTGATCCACGTCCTGTTCGGCAGCGTGCTGGCGGTGGACGATGCGGCGCTGGTGCTGGTCGCCGCCATCGCCAGCGTGACGCTGCTGGCGCTGGCGCTGCTGTACCGGCCGCTGGTGGTCGAGAGCTTCGACGCGGTCTTTCTGCGTTCGGTGGGTGGCCCCGGTGCGCTGAGCCACAACGTGCTGCTGGTGCTGACGGTGGCGAACCTCGTCGGCGGGTTCCAGGCGATGGGCACGCTGATGGCGGTTGGTTTGATGATGGTGCCCGCGATTGCGGCGCGCTTCTGGGTGCGTGACCTGGGGCACCTCGCGCTGCTGGCGGCGGTGATCGCGGTGGTGTCGGGCTGGGTCGGGCTGCTGCTGTCGTTCCATGCCGAGTTGCCGTCGGGGCCGGCGATCGTGCTGGTGGCGGGTGGGTTCTATGCCGTGTCGCTGCTGTTCGGGCGGCACGACGGTCTGCTGCGGCGCCGGGCCACGCCATGACGACGCGCCGACACAGTCTGCACGGTCTGGTCGGGGGGCTCGCCGCGGTGGCGTGGCCGCTGGCATGGGCACAGACACAGGACAGCAGTACCCGCCCGTTGCGCGTGGTGGCCAGCTTCTCGATCCTCGCCGATCTGGTCGCCAACGTCGCCGGCCCCGCTGCCGAAGTCCACGCCCTGGTCGGCCGCGACGCCGACGCCCACGTCTTCCAGCCGGCCCCCGCCGACGTGAAGCGCGTCGCGCAGGCGGATCTGGTGGTAGTCAACGGGCTGCATTACGAAGGCTGGCTGACGCGGCTGGTGCAGACCGCCGGGTTCAAGGGCCCGGTGCTGGTCTGCAGTGACGGCCTGACCCCGCGCCGCCTCGGCAGCGACACCGATCCCCACGCCTGGCAAGACCTCGCCAGCGCCCGCCACTACGTCGCCCGCATCCGCGACGCGCTGGTGCAGGCCCGCCCCGCGCAAGCCGAGGCCCTGCGGCGCCGCGCCGCCGACTACACCGCCCAGCTCGATGCCCTCGACCGCCAGACCCGCGCCGACTTCGCCGCGCTGTCCGCCGACCGCCGCCGCGTGGTCAGCACGCACGATGCGTTCGGGTATTTCGCCGCGGCCTACGGCATCGAATTCCTGGCTGCCCAACGCTGGAGCACCGACAGCGAGCCGTCCGCCGCCGACGTGGCGCGGCTCATCCGCCAGCTCCGCCAGCAGCGGGCGGCGGCGCTGTTCGCCGAGAACATCGCCGACCCGCGCCTGATGCAGCGCATCGCCAAGGAGTCGGGCGCGGTGGTCGGCGGCACGCTGTATTCCGACGCGCTGTCCGCCCCTGGCACGGCGGCCGACACCTACCTCAAGCTGTTCCGCCACAACGCGCAAACGCTGCTGGCCGGACTGAAGGACGCGCCCCGATGAATACGCAGCCGAACACCGTGACCGACCCGAACGTGCTGCAAGTGAACGCGCTCGGCTACCGCTGGCCGGGCGCGGCGGCCGAGGCGGTGGACCTGCCGCGGCTGGCGCTGGGTGCCGGGGAATCGCTGTTCCTGCGCGGCCCGAGCGGCTGCGGCAAGAGCACGCTGTTGTCGCTGCTGGCGGGGGTGCTGGTCGCCGATCGGGGCGAGGTGGCCTTGCTGGGGCAGGACTGGCGCGGGCTGTCCGCCGCGCGCCGCGACCGCTGGCGGGCGGACCACGTCGGCTACGTGTTCCAGCAGTTCAACCTGCTGCCCTACCTTTCGGTGCTGGACAACGTGCGCCTGCCGTGCCGCTTCTCGCGGCGGCGGGCGGCGCACAGCCCGGCGGGCGAGGCCGAGCGGCTGCTGGAGCGGCTCGACCTGGACGCGGCGCTGTGGACCCGCCCTGCCGCGCAGCTCTCCGTCGGCCAGCAGCAGCGCGTGGCCTGTGCCCGGGCGCTGATTGGCCAGCCGGCGCTGGTCATCGCCGACGAGCCGACCTCCGCGCTCGACGAAGCCCTGCGCGACCGCTTCATGGCGCTGCTGCTGGGCGCGTGCCGCGCCGCGGGCAGCGCGCTGGTGCTGGTCAGCCACGATGCGCGGCTGGCGGTGCATTTCGAGCGGCACTTGGACCTAGGCCACGGCCCGGACGTGAAACCCCACACCGGGAGTGCCGCATGAACGCGCTGTTGTCCCTGGCTGCCCGCAGTGCGTGGAACCGGCGCTTCGTGCTCGGGCTGGTGGTGGCGTCGATCGCGCTGTCCACCTTCCTGCTGCTGGGCATCGAGCGGGTGCGGCAGGACGTGCGGCATAACTTTGCACAGGCCGTTTCCGGGACGGACCTGATCGTCGGGCCGCGCACGGGGTCCGTGCAGTTGCTGCTGTACGCCGTCTTCCACCTCGGTGGCGGCACGCAGAACATCCGCTGGGACAGCGTGCAGGCGCTGGCGCAACAGCGGCAGGTGGCTTGGACCGTGCCGATTTCGCTGGGTGACACGCACCGGGGCTTTCCGGTGGTCGGCACCACGGGGGACTACTTTGTCCACTTCCGCCACGGCGAACAGCAGCCGCTGGCGCTGGCGCAAGGCCGCGCCTTCACCGACGACGCCGCGCAGGTCCACGACGCGGTGGTCGGCGCCGAGGTGGCGCGGCGGCTGGGCCTCGCGCCCGGGCAGCGGCTGGTGCTGAGCCACGGCGACGGGGCCTTCGCCGACAACGACCACGCCGACGATCCCTTCACCGTGGTCGGCGTGCTGCAGCCCACGGGCACGCCGGTCGATCGCTCGGTCCACATCCCGCTGGGCGGGGTCGAGTCGGTGCATGAGGACTGGGTGGCCGGGATGCATGTGCCGCACACCCACGCCCACGTGCATGGCGAGGACCACGGCGAGGACCATGACCTCACGCCACGCAGCGTCACCGCCGTGCTGGTCGGGTTGAAGAACCGCGCAGCGGTGTTTTCTGTGCAGCGCTGGGTGTCCGGTTATCCGGACGAGGCGCTGATGGCTGTGCTGCCCGGCGTGGCGCTGGACGAGCTGTGGACGGTGGTGGGCGCGGGCGAGCGGGCGCTGCTGGCGGTGAGCGTGCTGGTGTCGGTGGTGAGTCTGGCGGGGCTGGTGGCGGTGATCCTGGCGGGGTTGAACGAACGCCGACGCGAACTGGCGATCCTGCGTTCGGTGGGTGCCGGGCCGTGGCAGATGCTGGGGCTGCTGGCGGTGGAGGGCGCGCTGGTCACCGGCTGCGGCGTGGTGCTCGGTGCCGTGGTCTGCTACGGACTGATCGCGGTGCTGGGCGACTGGGTCGGGCTGCACTGGGGGGTGGCGCTGCGTCTGGGCTGGCCGGGACCGGGGGAGTGGTGGCTCCTTTGCGGCTTGCTGATGGGGGGCTGGCTGGCCAGCCTCGTTCCGGGCTATCGTGCCTACCGACTGTCGCTGGCCGACGGGTTGTCACCGAGGATCTGAAATGACCATGAATCCGAATCAGGGTGCCGTTGTGCATCGGAACAGGCCCCGGCGGTGGGTCGTTTGCGTGGGGCTGGGGTGGGTGCTGGGCATGGGGGGGCTGACCGTGTTGCAGGCCGGGCCGGTGGACAAGGGCGCCGTGAAATCAGGGGCTGTCCGCGAACTCAAGTGGGAAGAACTCGTCCCGGCCGGCTGGGATCCGACCAAGACGCTCAAGAGCAAAGGCGACCTCAACCGGCTGCAGGACGGCGATCCCAAGACCTCCGCCCTGATGCGCGAGGTCCGCGAAGTCTGGGACAACGCGCCGACACGGCCCGAACTCGCCGGTCAGAAGGTCAAGCTCCCCGGCTACCTCGTCCCGCTCGAAGGCCAGAGCGGCGAGTGGAAGGAGTTCCTGGTCGTGCCGTACTTCGGCGCCTGCGTCCACTCGCCGCCGCCGCCGGCCAACCAGATCGTGCGCGTGAAGGCGGCAATCCCCGCCAAGGGGCTGCGCAGCATGGACACTGTCTGGGTCACGGGCACCTTGCGCACCGAGCGCGGCGACACCGACATGGGGGTCAGCGGCTACACGCTCGAAGGCGCGGTGGTAGAAAAGTACGCGGAGCCGCCGCTGCCGCCCGCGACGAAGTGAGGGCGGGCGGCAAGGCGTTCAGCGCCCCGCGCTGTCGTCCTTGAGCGCCTGCATCAGCACGCCCATGTCCAGCCGCGCATGGCGCGCATCCACGGCGTGCAGCACCCCCTCGCGCCGCAGCGCCGACACCAGCCGGCTGGCGGTCTCGAAGGTCATGTCCAGCATCGCGCCCATCTCCTGGCGCGTCGGCATCCAGATCCGCCCCTGCGCGTCGCCGAACTCGCTGAGCTTGAGCAGCAGCCGCAGCATCCGGTGACGCGCCGGGCCGCGGGCGAGTTCGGTCAGCCACTCATCGGCGTCGTCGAGTGCCCGCTGCCAGCGTTTCATCAGATCCAGGGTGATCTCCGGGTGAGCGGCCGAGAGTTCGTCGATCAGCACCCGTGGAATGCGGCAGACGTGGACCTCGGTACACGCCACCGCATCAGCGGCGTAGGTCTGGTGCAGGATCGACTCCAGCCCGAGCAGGTCCGTGCGCCCGGCCAGCCGCAGGATGCGGCGCTCGCCCTCCTCGCTGGTGCGCTCCAGCCGCAGCACGCCGCTGCGTACCGTGAACACGGCGTTGCCGCTGTCCTGCGCGGCGTAGAGCGTCTGGCCTGGCTCCAATGTCAGGTCGGCGATGCGGTAGTGGATCTGGGCCAGTGCGGCTTCATCGAGCGCGCCGAACAGCGCGAACTGGCGCACCCCGCAGCTCGAACAGACCTGGGCTTGCGGGTTGTAGGGGCCGAACTCAGGCTTCAGAGGAATGATCGGGACAGGTTGGCCCATGGCGTTCTCTGGTCATGTGGACAGGCGGTCGAGTATGGCGTGTTTGAACTGGTGAGGGGCTGACACCGTGCCCGTGTGGCCGGTCTGCCTGCCCGGTATCATGCCCGGTTGCCCTCGCGCCGCCGGAAGCTGTCTGCCATGCCCCTCGAATCGCCCAAGTCGCCTGTTGCGTCGCCTGTTCGCCAGTCGCTGATTTCTGTCCGCGGTGCCCGCACGCACAACCTGAAGAACATCGATCTCGACCTGCCGAAGAACGCGCTTGTCGTGATCACCGGGCTGTCGGGATCGTGCAAATCGAGCCTGGCCTTCGACACGCTCTACGCGGAAGGCCAGCGCCGCTACGTCGAAAGCCTGAGCGCCTACGCGCGGCAGTTCCTGCAACTGATGGACAAGCCCGACGTGGACGTGATCGAGGGCCTGTCGCCGGCGATCTCGATCGAGCAGAAGGCCACCAGCCACAACCCGCGCTCGACGGTGGGCACGATCACCGAGATCCACGACTACCTGCGCCTGCTCTACGCCCGCGCCGGCACGCCGTTCTGCCCCGACCACGGCCTGCCGCTGGAGGCGCAGAGCGTCAGC
>JBEEMX010000117.1:0-8549 GCA_041192465.1 Pseudomonadota bacterium
TCAAGGGCAAGCCGGTGGTCGCCTCGAAGACCCAGGTCGAGCGCAAGGTCGAAGAGCCCAAGTCGAACTGACTGGGCGTGCGCGTGGACGACATGAACGACGACCAGTTGCTGCGCTACAGCCGGCACATCCTGCTCGACGAGATCGGGGTGGAAGGCCAACAGCGGTTATTGGCCGGGCACGCGCTGGTGATCGGCGCGGGTGGGCTGGGCTCTCCCGTGCTGCTCTATCTCGCCAGTGCTGGCGTGGGCACGGTGACGGTCGTGGACGACGATACCGTGGACCGCACCAACCTGCAGCGCCAGATCGCCCACACCGAGGAGCGCGTCGGCCAGCCCAAGGTCACGTCCGCGGCGGCGGCGATGGCGGCGATCAACCCGGAGGTGCGCGTGCGGACCATCGGCGAGCGGGCAGATGCTGCCATGCTTGACCGTCTGGTGGCCGAGGCCGATGTGGTGCTCGACTGCAGCGACAACTTCCCCACGCGGCACGCCGTCAACGCCGCCTGCGTGCGCCATGGCAAGCCGCTGGTCTCCGGCGCAGCGATCGGGCTCGACGGCCAGATCTCGGTCTGGGACGTGCGTGGTGCCGCCGATCCCTGCTATGCCTGCGTGTTTCCGCCGTCGGCCGAGGTGCCCGAGGTGCGCTGCGCCACGATGGGCGTGTTCGCGCCGCTGGTCGGCATCATCGGCACGATGCAGGCGGCCGAGGCACTGAAAATCCTGAGCGGCTTCGGCACTTCTCTGGCCGGACGGCTGCAGATGCTCGACGTGCGCCGCATGGAATGGACCGAGATCCGCATGGGCCGCGACCCCGCGTGCCCCGTCTGCGCGGATCGCCACAACGAACACCATGGACCAACCTCATCCTGACCTGAAAGCCCGCAACTTCCCCAGTGCGGAGGAAGAAGCCCTCGCCGCCCAGCCGGCCTCGCGCTACAGCGGCCCCAAAAGCGCCTACCGGCTCGCGTTCACCGACAACGAGTTCCTGCTGCGCGACGAGTTGCGGCCGGTGCGGATGCAGCTGGAGCTGCTCAAGCCCGAGCTGGTGCAGCGCGAGCAGGGCATCGAATCGACCATCGTGATCTTCGGCAGCGCCCGCATCCTGCCGCTGGACGTGGCCGCACGCCGCCTCAGTGACGCCGAAGCAGGCGGGGATGCGGCGGCGATCGCCCGTGCCTGCATGCAGGTGCAGATGAGCGGCTACTACGAGGAGGCACGGCGCTTCGCGGCCATCGTCACGCGCGAGTCGTCCCGGCTGGACACGCCGATCCACGTCGTCACCGGCGGCGGCCCCGGCATCATGGAGGCGGGCAACCGCGGCGCCTACGAGGTCGGCGGGCGCAGCATCGGGCTGAACATCGTCCTGCCACACGAGCAGGAGCCGAACGCCTACATCACGCCGGAACTCTGCTTCCAGTTCCACTACTTCGCGCTCCGCAAGATGCACTTCCTGATGCGCAGCATTGCGCTGGTGTGCTTCCCCGGTGGCTTCGGTACGCTCGACGAGTTGTTCGAAACGATGACGCTGGTGCAGACCGGGAAATCCCGCCGCCGGCCGATCCTGCTGTTCGGGCGCGAGTTCTGGACCCGGCTGATCGACTTTGACTGGCTCATCGAGACCGGCATGATCGGTCCCCGCGATACCGAGCTGTTCCACTTCGTCGAAACCGCAGAGGAGGCTTGGTCCTGCCTGTCGTCCCACTACGGCTTTGACCTTCCCGATACCCAGACCGGCAAATTTGCCGAGGACATGTGACCATGGTTCAGATGCCCAAGCCCGTGGTTTCCCTGATCGGCGTGCCGACCGATGCAGGTGCTTCGGCGCGTGGTGCGTCGATGGGGCCGGAGGCGCTGCGCGTGGCCGGTCTGCGCGAGCGGCTGGAGTCCCACGGACTGACGGTCCACGACACCGGCAATCTCAGTGGTCCCGCCAATCCCTGGTTGCCACCGGTCGATGGCTACCGCCACCTGTCCGAAGTGGCCGAATGGAACCGCCTGACGCACGACGCCGTGCTGGCCGAGCTGCGCGACGGGCGTCTGCCGATCATGCTCGGTGGTGACCACTGCCTGGGCATCGGTTCGATCAGCGCCGTTGCGCGCCACTGCCGTGAACAGGGCCGCAAGCTGCGGGTGCTCTGGCTCGATGCCCATGCCGACTTCAACACCAGCGCCATCACCCCGAGCGGCAACATCCACGGCATGCCGGTGGCGTGTCTGTGCGGCTTCGGTCCGGATGCGCTGACCGGCATCGGCGGTCATGTGCCGGCGATCTCGCCCAAGGTGATCCGCCAGATCGGTATCCGCAGCGTGGACGAAGGCGAGAAGCGCTTCGTGCACCAGCAGGATCTGGAGGTGTTCGACATGCGCTTCATCGACGAGATGGGCATGCGCCACGCCATGGAGCTGGCGCTGGCCACGCTCGATGGGAACACCCACTTGCATGTGAGCTTCGATGTGGACTTCCTCGACCCGGACATCGCGCCGGGGGTGGGCACGACAGTGCCGGGTGGTCCCACCTACCGCGAGGCGCAGCTCTGCATGGAAATGATCGCCGACACCGGGCGTCTGGCCTCGCTGGACGTGGTGGAATTGAACCCCGCGTTTGACTTGCGTAACCGCACAGCCGAACTGGCGGTCGATCTGATTGAAAGCCTTTTCGGCAAGAGCACGCTCATGCGCAAGTGAGCGGTGACGGCGACAATCCAGGGCATGACCGATGCTGATGCTTGCCGACTGACCTTGGATCCCCTGCCCGCCCTGGACGCCTTGCAGGTGCTGTGGCGTGACCTCGAAGCCCGCGCTCAGACGAGCTTCTTCACCTCATGGGCCTGGATGGGGGTCTGGCTGGAGACGCTGCCCGCGGCGATCCAGCCCCGCTTGCTGCAGGCCCGCCAGGGCGCGCGGGTGGTGGGGCTGGCGCTGGTGGTGGACGGACCGGTGCGCCAGCGCTTCGGCTTGCCGTTTTGCCGCACCGCCTTTCTGCACGCGACTGGCCGACCCGAGCTGGACATCCTCACCGTCGAGCACAACGACTTCCTGCTCGACCGGGACCATGCACCGGCGGTGCGCGCTGCCATGCTGGGCCATTGGTTGGGCCAGCTTCGGGGCGTGACCGAGGTGACGCTGCCGGGGCTGGCGGGCAGTGGCTGGCCGGCCGAGGTCGAGCGGGTGGGGCGGCGCAAGGTGACACGCGAGGATTGGGTGCGCCGCTCGTACGCGGTGGACTTGCCCGCGGTGCGCGAGGCGGGTGGCGACTTCCTGAAGCTGATCAGCGCCAACACCCGCGCGCAGATCCGCCGCAGCATGAAGGAATACGGGCGCCTCGGTGCGCTGACGCTGGAGGCAGCAACCACGGTGGCGCAGGGCCTCGATTGGCTGGAACGGCTGGCCGCACTGCACCAGGCGCACTGGGTGGCGCAGGGCGAGCCAGGGGCGTTCAGCAATGCGTTCTTCACCCGCTTCCACCGCACGCTGGTGGAGCGGCATCTGCTGGATGGCGGCGTGCAACTGCTGCGCGTGGCCGTGGGCGAGCAGGATCTGGCCTACCTCTACAGCTTCGTGCGCGGTGGGCGGGTGTACTTCTACCAGTCGGGACTGGAGTACGGCCTGATCGAGAAACACGCGCGCCCCGGTCTGGTGGCCCATGTGCTGGCCGCCCAGTACAACGCGTCCCAAGGACACCAAATCTATGACTTCATGGCCGGCGAGTCGCGCTACAAGGTCAATCTGGCCACGCTCGACGAGCAGATGACCTGGACGACGTTGCGTACCTCGGCGTGGCGGTTTGATCTGGAGGCTGCGCTGCGCCGTCGGCGCCAGCGGCAGCAAGCGTCGGCGGTGGTGGCGGATACCACGGCGACACCCGCCGCCGTGGACTGATCACGTTCCCGACAAGGCCCGGCGCTGGCGCTTGGCGGCCAGCGCCCAGCCGGGGGTGAGCAGCTTGAGCAGCACGCGCAACGTCATCGCATCCACCCGCCCGAAGCGCACGACACTGCGCAGCAGCAGTTCCGCCGCCTTGCGCTTGTCGTTGTCGATCTCGGCATCGGCGGCATCGGCGCAGAAGAAACCAAGATCGGCCCGGAAGCGCGGCAATTCGGCCAAATAAAGGGCCTCGTCCCGTCGGCAAATCCGCTCGGCAACCCGCAGCGTGTCGGTACTTGCGCGGATGCGGTGGCGAGGCGAGGACATCTGGGTGGACGACAGTCGGTAGTCCAGCAGAGGGCACTCCACGAAAGCAATAGATCCCGCTCGCGCCACGCGGACCACCCAGTCCCAGTCGCACATCGAACCGGCTTCCGGATCGAAACTGCCTACCGTCTCCAGCAGGCTGCGGCGAAACAGGATGGTGGGTGGGTGGACGAAGTTGCCGTGGGCGATCGCGCGGTAGGCATTGCCGCGGTAGACCACCGTGGCTGGGTTCGGATCGCCGGATCCCTCGGGCAGGCAACCTTGCAGGTTCAGGGTATCGACTTGACCGAGCAGCGAGCGCATGCCTTGCGGTGCGCTGCCGATGGTGGCGTAGTAGCGGCTGGCGTAGACCTGCTCGACCTTGCCCTGCTCGTCGAACGCATCGAAATCACTGCAACACAGCACCACTTCGGGCCAGCGGTGCAGTACCCGTGCCTGCACGGCCAGGCGCTCAGGCCGGCACAGGTCATCGGCATCCATCAGCGCGATCAGATCACCGCGGGCCGCAGCGACACCGGTATGTCGGGCGCTGGCGAGACCGCCGTTGTGCTGGCGGATGGTCCGCACACGCTTGCCATAGGACGCGAGCAGGTCGGCGGTGTGGTCGGTGGATCCGTCGTCCACGACGATGATCTCGACGTGGGGCCAAGTCTGGGCGAAGACGCTGTCCAACGTCGCACGCAAGGAGTGCTGGGCGTTGTACGCCGGTATGACGACGCTGATCAGGCCGGGCGGACTGACAGAAACTCCTGACATGGTGTTGGGCTCCGGAGTGCCCATTCGGGCAGTGTGGTTCTGTTCGTATTGTGGCGAATGATTTCAGAAGTCACACAAAAAGGGAAGTTTTCCCACCCGGAATCAGCGCAGATCAAACACTGCGGGTCGTTGCATTCAGTTTCATCCAAGGTCTGGGCAATACCGGCGTGGGGTGCGCCAGTATTCAGACGTGCCGCGCCCAGGGAATCAGTAAAAACGCCAAGCGCTTGAAAGCGGGAATCCGGTTACCGAGATTGCCGAGCATTGCCAAGTCGTACTGGTTCCAGACCTTGAAGACCAGGGTGCAAGCCAGATAGGTCAATACGTACAGTACGCCGACCAGAATCTGGTGCAGCGAGGAGGGTGTGTCGGTGACAATCAATGCACCCATCGAGACGGCCGCCGCGCTCAGGGCTGCGGCGGTCATCCGCATGGCATCTCCGTACGGCAATGGCACCTTCAGCACGATCCGCACGCAAGCGAACGAGAACAGGAACACGGCCGCCGTCGAGAGCATGTGCGCGAAGATGGCCCCGGTGAGGCCGTAGCGTGGCACCAGCCACAGTGCCGCGGCTGCGCTTACCACCACGGCAAAGATCGACTCTGCGGCCCGCAGGCGCTGGTTGTCGGTGATCGAGAGCAAGGCGCCGAATGCGGCGTGCGACAGCGTGAAGCCGCGGATGATGACCATCATCTGCAAGGCGAAGGCGGTCGGCGCGTACTTGTCGCCATACATGAGCGCGATCACCGGTGCGGCCCAGAAGAAGCCCACCCCGGTCAGCAGCAGTCCAAGGAAGTGGAAGTACCGGACGGCATCGCCTGCGATGCGGTTGACCCGGTCGCGTCCCCCGGCACCGAAGGCGTTGGCCATCATCGGCATCAGCACGGTAGTCAGGCCGGTGGAGAGCAGCTCGACGCCACCCCGTGTCAGGGTCGCTGCAATCGTGAAGAAACCCACCGCCTCCGGCCCGGCGAGCTTGTTCAGCAGGAAGGTCTCGACCGACTTGTTGCTGAAGGCGAAGACGAAGGTGCTGACCATCGTCCAGAAGAGGTGCGGCCGCACACGCTGGAGCAGGGTTTCCTCGCAGTCGCGGCTGCCCTTGCGGATGTCGGCGCGGCGCAGCTGGATCGTCGCCATCACCGGATGGGCGATCGACACCAGCAGGAACAGCAGCATGAACCCTTCGAGCGGCACTCCGACCCAGGCCAGCACACCGGCGCCGATCAGGTTGACCAGACTGAGTGCGCTGACCGAGCTGGCTTCGACGCCGAAGCGCCCATGGCCCTTGGCGACCGAGATGCTGAAGAGGTACCACGCCTTGGTGGCCGAGGCGGACAGCGCGACCAGGGCGAAATAGGCGAGATGGCCTTCCCAGCCAGCCGGTTTGAGGATCGGCAGCCCCGCCAGAAACACGGTACCGACAGCAAAAATCGACCAGCCTTGTCGCTTCTGCAGCCAGCGGTGCAGCGCCTGCGCACCCGCATGGTCACCGCGCCCCAGCGACTCCGAGACAAAGCGGATGGCGGACGTGGTCAACCCGTGGTTCATCAGCATCACCAGCACACCCGACAGCCAGATCAGGTAGGCGTAGCGGCCGAAGTCCGCCGGACCGAGTACGCGGGCCACGAGCATGCTGGCCACGAGGCCCGCAGCGTAGGCCACATAGGTGGAGCCGGTCATCAGCAGCGCCGAACGCAGCATCGCCTTGGCGCCGAACTGGTTGCTCATCGTGGTGCCCTGTCCGGCAGGGGTGTCAGACCCGCTGCAATAGAAATCCCTGCCATCAATCGGACCGGATGGTCTCCGTGGACTCTGAAAGTAACAAAGTGTATGTCAATCAGCGACCTGTCGATGGCGGTGTGTCGCCATGCGCACCATGCGTGCGACGAACTGCGCAGCACTGCGCTCACGGGGCATGAAACGGGGGAGCTGGAAGGGGTCAGCGTCGTCAGAGGCGACACCCACTGCGGTGGACACAGCGGCCTGGTAGCCGGCCTTGCTGACCATGCGCGCGTGTGCAGAGGTGTAGTCCAGATTCGGCTTGCCATTCGGGTAGGCAAAACAGAGCGGCTGCTTGCCGGTCAAGGCCGTGATCTGATCGCGGTTGGTCTCGATCTCTCGCAGGGCCACGTCATCATCGACACGGGCCAGGATCGGATGGTTGACGGTGTGCCCCCCGATATCGACACCGGCGTCGGACATGGCCTTGACCTGTGCGTCATCCATCATCAGGTCAATCGGCAGGCGTGATCCGGCACGGCGGCACAGCTCTTCGCAAAACGCATCACGCTCGGCCGGATCAAGGTACTTGATCGCCTTGGTGAGGTCACCGATCAGGGTGCGGCGCGAGGCGATATCACTGACCAGGCGCTTGCCGAGTCCGACCCGCGACAGATCGATCTCGCCAGTGTCCAGGCGGCGCACGGTCTCGACCACCGAATCGTTGAACATGCGGCCGCCGTTGAGGTAACCGGTGGCCACGAACACAGTGGCAGGCAGCTTGAATTCACGCAGCAGCGGCAGCGCGAGGTCGTGGTTGTCACGGTAGCCATCATCGAAGGTAATGCAGGCGGCACCCGGCGGCAGACCACCTTGCTGCAGCAACTCGGCGGCTTCGTGCAGCGGCAGCACGTTGAAGGCGCCGGCCAGCGTACGGAACTGCTCGGCCAGCAAAGCCTGGTGCGGAACATCTGGCTGCAAGGGATCCGGCTCAGCCAGCACCCGGTGGTACATCAGGATAGGCAGCAAGTTGGTGCCCGATGGATACCGCGCTTGGACAAACCAGCGCGCAATCGGACGAGAAATCCTGATCATTCGAGTTACTCCCACTCCGCGGGTAGCGTTCCCGTGGCATTGATATTATCCGCAACGTAACTTAATGTTTTCACTGAGGTGGGTCACGGCCCCGCAAGTCGGGCACCGAATCGCCCAGGGATGCGATGCAAGCGAGATTTACGTGTTTGGGCATGAATGGCAGGCTGCGCTGGCGCGGCGGGCGTATTGTGAATCCTGTCCGCGGTACTGGCACGGAGATGTTGTCGGGTTTTGCGTGTTCGAGAGCAGCACTTTCGTGCTTCGGTGCCATCGGATCGGCTGTTGCAAGTCTGAATCCAAAATGAAACCGCTCTTTCAAGGCCCAAACATTGTAGACCGCCCCATTTGTTGCGACTACGCTCAATGGGCACTAGAGCAGTGGCCTGATTCGTGATCAGGTTGACGAAATCTGCTTGTGTTTGGCGATCGTGATCTTGACAAATGCCTGAAGTTTCCATCGTATTGCCAACCTTTAATCGGGTGGATGTGATCGGACGTGCTGTTTCCAGCGTCCTGAGGCAGTCTTTCCCGGATTGGGAGTTGATCGTGGTCGATGACGGATCGACTGACAGCACCCGTGCCCGTCTGGACGGACTCGACCCGCGGATCCGTTACATCGAACAACCCAACCAAGG
This sequence comes from Pseudomonadota bacterium, assembly GCA_041192465.1. Taxonomy (GTDB): domain Bacteria; phylum Pseudomonadota; class Gammaproteobacteria; order Burkholderiales; family Burkholderiaceae_C; genus Sphaerotilus. The sequence continues at coordinate 8,400 of JBEEMX010000117.1, forward strand.
CGTGTATGCCGCCCGCAACACTGGATTGAAGGCGGTCCGTGGGCGATTCGTTACCTTTCTGGACTCCGATGACGAGTGGCTGCCGCATTTTCTGGCGTTGACGACGGCTTTCCTGCGGGCGCATCCGGATCGGCATTGGGTGACCACCGA
>JBEEMX010000118.1:0-8515 GCA_041192465.1 Pseudomonadota bacterium
CGCCGGCGCGGTGGGCAGCGGCGGTTCGGGGCGGGCTTTCAGGGTGAAGGTGTGCTGGGCGTCCAGTCCTTGCAGCCCCCGCGCGTCTTCCGCCCGCACGCGCAGCACGTAGCGGCCGTCCGGCAAACCCGCGAACCGCAACTCCGCCGCACCGCCGCGCACCTCGGCGCGCACCGTCTGCAGCACCGGCTCGACACGGGTGTCGGCCGCGAGCTGCCCCAGATACGCCACGGCGCCGGGCTGGGCCACGATCGGCATACGCACCAGCACCCGCTCCTGCAGCACCGGCAAGCCCGTGACCTCCGGTGCCGCGAGCAGCGGGACTGGCGGCTGCACCTCCCCCGTGCGGTCCACGACGACGCCAAACCCGGCGTGGACACGCTGGCCAGGCTTGCCGTGGTGGCCGTCGGCGGCGACCTGCCCTTCCAGCACCTCGCTGCGCGTCACTTCGGCGCGGCTGTCCACCGCCACGCGAAACTCCGTGCCCCGCACCCCGAGCAGCCCCTGCGGCGTGCTGACCGAAAAACCGGGCAGCCCCGCGTTGACGGCCTTCTGCGCCTTCACCTCGATCTGGCCCTCCTGTACCCGCACGCCGGACAGGACGCCGCCCACGCGCGGCAGGCGCTGCGACGTGTCCACTTGCACCGCAGTGGACGGCTGCAGCCGCAGCACCGTGCCGTCCACCAGCCGAACCGTGGCCTGACCGTCGCCGGTGCGCAGGCTGCCCCCTTGCGGCACCGCCTGCCCCTCGACCACCGCCTGGCCATCCGCACTGCGCACATCGCCCGACACCGCCAGCACCTGGGCGGGCACGGATTCCTTGGCCAGCAGCCGCACGGGGATGCGCAGCACCGTGCCGACGGCCAGGCGGCGGGGATCGGCGATCTGGTTGAACGCCTGCACCTGGGGCCACTGCTGCGGATCGGCCAGGAAACGCCGGCCCAGCGCGATCAGGGTGTCGCGGCTGGTGGCGGTCAGGGTGTAGGGGTAGCTGGGTTCCGCACCGGCAGCGGACCAAGGTGCCGGTGCAGGGACCGGGGCGGCGGCCACCGCGTTGGCGCTTGCCACGAAGGCCAGCGACCGCAAGAAAACCTGCACGCAAAACCAGGGACGAAGCGGCATGGAGGCGAGTGGGCTAGGACAGGAAGGGCAGGGAATGTAACGGGAGAGTTTAGCCTTGCATGCCACCCAACCAAGCCACCACGCCCGCAGGCAGCGGCTGGTTCACGAATATTCAGAAAGAAACCGGGACGTGTTGGCGCCAGAGGTACGCAAGCGTCCCGGTCGTTGACTCAGCGGCCCTTCGCCTTCAGTGCCGCGTCCATGCGCGTGAACACGCGGCGGGCATTGCCTTCATAGACCATGTGCCGCTCCTCGTCGGTCAGGTTGGCGGTGGCGGCGACATAGCGTTTCGTGTCGTCGTAGTAGTGGCCGGTTTCCGGGTCGATGCCGCGCACGGCGCCGATCATCTCGCTGGCGAACAGGATGTTCTTGACCGGGATCACCTTGGTCAGCAGGTCGATGCCCGGCTGGTGGTAGACGCAGGTGTCGAAGTAGATGTTGTTCAGCAGGTGCTCGCTCAGCAGCGGCTTTTTCAGCTCCTGCGCCAGCCCGCGGAAACGGCCCCAGTGGTAGGGCACCGCGCCGCCGCCGTGCGGGATCAGGAACTTCAGCGTCGGGAAGTCCTTGAACAGGTCGCTGGTCAGGCACTGCATGAACGCCGTCGTGTCCGCGTTCAGGTAGTGCGCACCCGTGGTGTGGAAGCAGGCGTTGCAGCTCGTCGAGACGTGGACCATCGCGGGGATGTCGTACTCGACCATCTTCTCGTAGATCGGGTACCACGACTTGTCCGACAGCGGCGGGCTGGTCCAGTGGCCGCCCGACGGGTCCGGATTCAGATTGATGCCGACGTTGCCGAACTGCTCGACGCACTTGACCAGCTCGGGGATGCAGGTGGCCGGATCGACGCCCGGCGACTGCGGCAGCATCGCGGCCGGGATGAAGTGGTCCGGGAACAGCTCGGCCACGCGGAAGCAGAGTTCGTTGCAGATCGCGGCCCAGGTGGACGAGGTCTCGAAGTCGCCGATGTGGTGGGCCATGAAGCTGGCGCGCGGGCTGAAGATGGTCAGGTCCGAGCCGCGTTCCTGCATCAGGCGCAACTGGTTCAGCTCGATCGACTCGCGCAGCTCGTCGTCGCTGATCTTCAGATCCGCCGGGTTCGGCGCCTTGGACGGGTCTTTCAGCGCCGCAATCTGCAGATCGCGCCAGAGGCCGAGGGCGGCCGGGGCGGTGGTGTAGTGGCCGTGAACGTCGATGATCATGGGGAGTCTCCTGGTGATCCTGGTGAACGTGGGAGGTGTCAGGCCGGGTCCATGCCCTGGCGGCGCTTGGCCTCGTCCGCATCGGTCGAGGCCATGAAGGCGAGCATCTGGCGCACCGCATCGGCTTGAGCGGGCGCAGCCGTGGCGCAGATGCCCGCGGAGAAGGTGGTCGTGATCTGGATGGCGGGCGGCAGCGGGCCGAGCACGTCGATGCCGCCGAGGTTGATCAGCTCGCTGAACTGCTGGAAGCCGAGTGCCACCTCCCCCTTGGCGACCAGCGAACCCACGGGCACACCGGGCGGCGCGGTGACGGTGCGGCTGCGGACCGCGTCGGCGATGCCCCAGCGTTCGAACAGCTTGGCCAGCGCCACGCCGCTCGGTCCGGTGGAGTAGCTGAGGTTGCGCGCCGCCAGCACGGCACGGCGCACGGCGTCCTCGTCGGCAATGTCCAGTCGCGCGGACCCCGCCTGCACCGCCACCGCCACGCCGGAATGCACCAGATCGACCTTGCTGTCGGCCAGCACGCGGCCGGCGGCGATCAGCTTGTCGATCGCGTCCGAGGCGAGAACCACCACGTCGAACGCCTCGCCCGCCAGCACCCGCTTGGCCGCATCGACCCCGCCAACCGACTCGATCGCCACGGTACCGCCCGAGCGCAACCCGAACGCCGCCACCAGATCGGCCAGCACCTGGCGGGTGGCCATCGACGAAATCCCCCGAATGGTGGGCATCGGGTCGGGATTCCGGTCAGGATTCAGGGTCTGCGGCATGGGCGGGTGTCCGGGGCTGGGCTGAAAGTGTGCGGATTCTGTTCACTTGCAGCCATGCCGACCAGTGCATTCATTCACTAGCTGCTATACCGTCTCAGCATAGCGTTCAAACAGGACACGTCCATGACCCCCGTTGACACCACCGGCTCCCTTGCCCTGCGCGGCCTGGCCACCACCGGGGCCGGACTCACCGGCTTCGGCCTGGTGCTGTGGATCGCCGCGAACTGGGCGGTGCTCGGACGCTCGGGACAGTTCGCCCTGCTGCAGGCGGGCGTCCTCGGTGCGTGTGCGCTGGCGTGGCGGCTGCGGGCGGCGCGGCCGGCGGCGGGGCTGCTGGCCTTGCTGGGCATCGGCGGGCTGTTCGCGTTTTTCGGGCAGACGTACCAGACCGGCGCGGATGCGTGGCAGCTCTTTGCGCTGTGGGCGGTGCTGGCGGTGCCGCTGGCGGTGGGGGTGCGCAGCGATGTGGTCTGGGCGCCGTGGTCGCTGGTGGCGCTGGCGGCCGTGGCGCTGTGGGTGCAGGCGCACACGGGGCACCGCTGGCGCACCGAGCCAGGGGATCTGCCGGCGTACCTGATCGGCTGGACCGCAGCGATCGGGATCTGTGCGCTGTCCGGCCCGGCGCTGCGCCAGCGGCTCGGCACGGGTCCGTGGGCCTTTCGCGGCAGCGTGACCTTGGCGGTGGTGATGGTCAGCGCGGCGGCACTGTGGGGATTGTTCGACCACCGCGTGTCGCCACATTACCTGCTGGGTCTCGCGCTGCTGGCGGCCGCGGCGGCGTTGCTGGGCCGTGCCGCGGGATTCGACGTGTTTGCGCTCAGTGCCGTGGCGCTCGGGCTGGACACGCTGCTGGTGGCGGGCCTCGCACGGCTGGTGTTCGACTCCGGTGGCGGCGACACCATCGGCCGGCTGCTGCTGGTGGGGCTGAGCGCCGCCGGGCTGCTGGCGTTCAGCGTGTCGGTGATTCTCAAACTGGCACGGCGCACGGCGCTGACTGGAGTGTCGGCATGAACGCACCCTCTTCTTCCACGGACTCCGAGCGGCCCTGGCCCGTTGTCCTGCTGACCGCCCTCGGCGCGTGGCTGGCCACCCTTCCGCTGGCGGGTGTCGTCGGGCTGCTGCTGGGCGATCTGCTGGTGTCCGGCGTCGGGCCGTACCTCGTCGGGCCGTTGCTGCTGGTCGGTGCCGGCGTGGTGCTGCGGGCGCGGGGGGTCGGGGCGTTTGTCGAACAGCTCGCGGTGCCGATGCTGCTGCTGGGCGGCGTGACGCTGGGCTTCGGGCTGTACCGCGATCTGCCGGTGCTCGGCGCTTCGCTGGTGCTGGCGGTGGTGGCGCTGGGGATCGCTGGGGTGGTCTGTGGGGCATGGCTGCAGGCGCTGCTGGGGGCCTGCGCGGTCGGGCTGCTGCTGGTCGGGTTGACCGTCCGCGGGTACCACGGCGGGAGCCTCTGGCTGTCCGTCCACGCTGCCGTGCTGCTCTGGACTCTGCTGCCCACCCGACGCACACCCCCGTTCGCAACCCGGCTCGACGCCATCGGCACCGGCTGGCTGCTGGCCACCCTCGCCGCGCTGGCGGCCGGTGCCGGCATGACGTTCATGGTGGGCGCCGTGGTCGATGGCGCCGTGGGATGGTGGACCGGTGGCCTGGGGATGACTGGGGGTTGGGCCTCCTGGCCGCGGTGGGGATCGGTCGCGCTGGCCGCTGCAGCGGGTGGCCTGCTCTGGCGGGATCGGCCGGAACTGCAGCGCCCCTGGTGGGCGGGTGCGCTGGCCGTGGGGCTGCTGCTGGCGGGGTACATGCCGTGGCTCGGTGCTGCATGGTGGGTCGCGGCACGCTGCATCGCCCGGCACCAGCCCCGCCGCGCTGCCGCCGCCGGGCTGGCCGCGGTGTGGATCATCGGCGCGTTCTACTACGCGCTGGACTGGCCGCTGGCGACCAAGGCCGCGCTGCTCGCCGGCACGGGCGCAGTCCTCGGGACATTGGCGTGGTGGGGCCTGCGCGCCAGTCATTCCGCGTCCACATCGACGGCAATCCCCACTGCACCCGCCGCGGATCGGGCGCGCCTCGGCATCGCCCTGAGCGCCGCCGCCGTGCTGGCCGTGGCCAATGTCGGCATCTGGCAGAAGGAGGCCCTCATCGCCCACGGCCGGCCGGTGTTCATCGAGCTGGCGCCGGTCGATCCCCGCTCGCTGATGCAAGGCGACTACATGGCGCTGAATTACCGGCTGGGCGACACGCTGCGCGGCCAGCTCGACGGCGCGGAACGCCTGTCGCAGCCGCAGGTGCTGGCCCGTGTCGATGCGCGCGGCGTGGCGCAACTGGAGCGGCTGCTGGACACGGACACGCCCCTGCCCGCTGACGCGCTGCGCATCGCGCTGTCCCCCAAGAACGGCCGCTGGGTGGTCGTCAGCGATGCGTGGTTCTTCCGCGAAGGCGATGGGGTGCGCTGGCAGGCCGCGCGCTACGGCGAATTCCGGATCGCGCCGGACGGGCGCGCCTTGCTGGTCGGGCTAGTGGATGCCGAGCTGAAACCGATCAGCCCGGCAGGGACTGCGCCGCCGCCGCCTGCGGCAATCCCCGCACCAGCTCCTCCAGCAAGCGGCGGGTGAGGCGGATCAGCGGCGTGCTGCGCTGGCGGGACGACGCCGCCAGACACAGCACGCTCGGCAGACTCGGCGCCACGATCGGCCGCACCGACAACACGTCCGCCCGCCCGGACGCCGCCACCGCGCTGGCCGTGAGCACCGCGTGGCCGTAGCCGGCGCAGACCAGATCGATGATGGACGCAACACTGGACACCTCCCACGCGATGTCCAGCGTCAAACCGGCCAGCATCGCCTGCGTGTCGAGCAACCGCCGGATCACGTGCGCCCGCTCGGGCAGCACCAGCCGCACCGCCGTCAGGTCCGCCAGCGACACCGGCGCGCGGGTCTGCAAATCGCCCGGTTCCAGCCGCTGCACCAGACACAGGCGCTCCTCCAGCACCGGCAGGATCTCCAGCGTCGGGTGGGCCTCGGGGTTGTAGAGCAGGCCCAGATCGACCCGGCCCGAGGTGATCCACTCGGTGATGTGGGTGGACAGACCCTCGACGATCGCCAGCCGCGCCTGTGGCATGCGGCGCTGGAAACCGTCGATCAGCGGCATGGTGAGCTGGCGGCCGATGGTGGGCGGCAGGCCGACGGTGATGTGGCCCAGCGGCTCGTCGCGGGTCGCGGCCATCTCGTCGCGGGCGCGCTTGACCCGCTGCAGGATGCCCACGCTGTGCGCGAACAGCCGCTGCCCCGCCTCGGTCAGCACCACGCCGCGGCCGTTGCGCAGCAGCAGCGTCTCGCGCAGTTCGGTCTCCAGCGCGCGCACCTGCCGGCTCAGCGCCGATTGCGCGATGTCGAGCACGAGCGCCGCCTTGCTGAAGCTCTGGTGTTCGGCGACGTGGACGAAGTAGTCGAGTTGCTTGAGGTCCATGGCGCGATGATTGCACGGTGCTACGCTCACCCTCCCTGCTGTTTTCTCGCCGTTTCGCGCGGCTCCCGCCATGACGACCCTGACCTTCGACGACAACGAAACCCTCGAAGCCGCCCGCCTGCGCAACGTGCACGACGCCCTGCGCGAAGACATCGGCCGCTGCGACTGGACCGCGATGCTGGTGCCTGCCGAGCGCGCCGTACACGCCCGGGTGATGGCGAAGGAACACGGCGTGCTGTGCGGGCGCGAGTGGTTCGACGCCTGCGTGCTGGCCTGCGATCCGGCCGCGCAGGTCGAGTGGTTCCTGTCCGAAGGGGACGCCTTCACCGCCACCACCGAGGTCTGCCGCATCCGCAGCAACGCCCGGGCGCTGCTGAGTGCCGAGCGCTCGGCGCTGAACTTCCTGCAAATGCTGTCGGGCGTGGCCACCGTGACACGCAGCTACGTCGACGCCATCGCCGGCCTGTCGCCGAACCCGCGCGGCTGCCTGGTGCTCGACACGCGCAAGACGCTGCCCGGCCTGCGCCAGGCGCAGAAGTACGCGGTGCGTGTGGGCGGCGGGGCCAACCAGCGCATGGCGCTGTGGCACGGCATCCTGATCAAGGAAAACCACATCGCCAGCGCCGGCAGTGTCAGCGGCGCGCTGCATGCGGCCCAGGCACTGGACTCGGGCGTGTCGATCCAGATCGAGGTCGAGAACCTGGCCGAGCTGGAAGAAGCGCTGCAGGCCGGCGCCACCAGCGTGCTGATCGACGATTTTTCCTTCGACGACATGCGCGCGGCCGTGGTGCTCAACGCCGGGCGTGCGCTGCTGGAAGTTTCGGGGGGCGTGGACATGAGCACAATCCGCGAGATCGCCGTCACCGGCGTGGACCGCATCTCCATCGGCCGCCTGACCAAGGAAGTCCACGCGATCGATCTGTCGATGCGTGTCCTCGGCTGAGCCACCTTGTGCGATAAAACGTGATTTAGTTGGCATTTCAGCGCCATCTGATCGACGTCGATCCACAAGACTGAGGATGCCCCGAAGCCGGGGCCTTCCCAGAATCTCCTCACTGCCCACCACGGCGTGTTGCCGTCCCTCCCCGGACAGCCAAGGAGATTCTCATGGCCACCAGCAAGCCCAACGTTCCCGCCACGACCACCGCCACGCCGGCCACCGCCGCCAGCTCCCCTGCGGACATCGAAGCCACCGCCGCCGCGGTCGGCCACGGCCTCGGCCGGGCCGTCGCTGGCGCGCAAGGGCATCTGGCTGCGCGGGCCGCCCCCAGCACCAACCTGACCAGCGAACTCAACAACATCGACTTCCGCAAGATGATCGGCGGGCCGCTGCAGGCCGCCGTCGATGCGCAGGTCGCATCCTCGCTGGCGACGGTCAACTTCATCAACGCCGTCGGCTTCGAAACCGACGAAGAGGGGAAGAAGAAGCTGGTGATGGTGGACTTCAGCCACTCGCGCAAGGACGTCGATGCCGAAGGCAACGAGGTCAACAAGGACGTGTCCATCAAGGTGCCGCTGCTGGCGATGCTGCCCATCCCGAGCCTGCGCATCGAGCACGTCATCATCGACTTCAAGGTCAAGCTGAACTCGGTTGAATCGTCCAAGGTATCGGACCAGCTCGGCGTGAGCGTGTCGGCGGGCGGTGGTTTCGGGCCGGTCAACTTCAAGGTGTCGGCGTCGTACCAGCGCCAGTCCTCGACCGGCGTGGAGGTCAAGAAGGAATACGCCCTGAGCGTCAACGTCAAGGCAGTGCAGGACGAGATTCCGGCCGGGCTGGAGAAGATCCTCAACATGCTGGCCGCTTGAGGCGCCCACGTCCCTGCGAGGCCGCACCATGTCCGAGATCACGCTGTCCGACTACACCGGCTACATCTTCCGCGAGCTGATCAAGGCGCGGCAGATGTCGGACGAGTACGCCCGGCAGGTCGCCCTCGCCTACGCACAGGATCCCGTGCTGCAGCA
>JBEEMX010000119.1:0-8511 GCA_041192465.1 Pseudomonadota bacterium
CGCGCTTCTGCCTCTGGCTCAAGAACAGCACGGCGGTGGATCGGAAGGCGTCACCGCAAATTCGGCAGCGGATCGAAGCTGTCAAGGTCATGCGGCTGGCAAGCCCCAAGGTGCCTACGCAAAAGCTGGCAGACACCCCACACCTGTTCGGTGAAATCCGGCATACCGACAGGCCGTATGTGGTGGTGCCGCTGCACTCATCTGAAAACCGGAACTTCGTCCCGATTGGCTACTTCGACGCGGAAGTGATCTGCGGCAATGCGAACTCGATGCTTCCCGACGCCAGCCTGTACGACTTCGGTCTGTTGTGCTCGACCATGCACAATGCTTGGATGCGTTCGGTATGTGGCAGGCTGGAAAGTCGCTACCGCTACTCCAACACCATCGTCTACAACAACTTCGCCTGGCCGGCGCAGCCCAGCGACAAGCAACGCAAGGCCATCGAAGCCGCAGCGCAGGCGGTCCTTGACGAACGGGACGCCGAAAAGCAGCGTTGCGCCAAGCAGCAGCAAGCCTGCTCGCTGGCCACGCTGTATGACCCGCTGACCATGCCCCCCGAACTGCTCAAGGCCCACCAGAAACTCGACAAGGCCGTCGATGCCGCCTACGGCTACACCGGCAAGTCCGACGACACCGAGCGCGTGGCGTTTCTCTTCGGGCGGTACCAGCAACTGGTGGACAGCGAGGCGAGTGGCAAGGCAAAGTGAGGCAGCCGTCTGAACTGGCGGCCTGATGCACAAGGAGACCGACCATGCAGACCTACGAAACCGATCTGAACGCATGGGCCAACGAACAGGCCCGGCTGCTGCGCGCAGGCCGCTTCGACCTGCTCGACATCGAACACCTCGCCGGGGAGATTGAAGACGTGGGCAAGAGCGAACAGCGCGAGCTGGCCAGCCGGATGGCGGTCCTGCTGGCGCACCTGCTGAAGTGGCAACACCAGCCCGAGCGACGCGGCGCAAGCTGGGAAAAGACCATCAAGGCGCAGCGCAAGGACATCCGCTACGCCCTGGGCGAATCGCCTAGCCTGGAGCCGAAGCTGCAGGAGCCGGCGTGGCTGGACGTGGTGTGGACGCGTGCGGTCGCGCAGGCGGTCAACGAAACCGGGCTGGACGCCTTTCCCGAGGTGTGCCCGTGGGCCGTGCGCGATGAAGTGCTGGCAGAAACCTGGTGGCCGGGGAGCGAGTGAGTACTGCAGCACCCCTGAAAGCACAACGGGTCAGCGCCTTTTGAACGCTAACCCGTTGATTTCATTGGTGCCGGAGAAAGGAGTCGAACCCTCGACCTTCTCATTACGAATGAGCAAAAGTGTGCATTTCGGGGTGTTGGTCCGTGTTGAGTTTTGAAGATGATTCCTTGCAAATCAACAACTTACGTTGTTCATGGTGTTGATGCGTGTTCATCTGCATGCCATGATTCGTCTTACACCAGCACTTACATGGATTGGCCCATGTAAGACCAGAGGCACCAGATGGCACGAACCAAGCTCACCGCCGGCCGAGTCGCCGCGTTCACGTCCCAGGGGAAGGGGCAGGCGTTCCTGTGGGATGACGCCGCGTCCGGTCTGGCGCTGCGGGCGACTGCCTCGGGGTCGAAGGCGTTCATCTTCCAGACTGAGTACGCCGGGAAGACGCTGCGCCTGACCATCGGCGCCCCGGAGTCGTGGAGCATCCCCGAAGCCCGAGCCGAAGCCCGCCGACTGCAGACGCTGGTTGACAAGGGCGCCGACCCCCGCGCAGAGAAAGCCGCCGCCATCGCCCAGGCGCAAGGTGACCGCGAGGCCGCCGCCGTGGTGCGCGCCCGCGATTCCGTGACAGTGGGCGAGGCGTGGGCGGTCTACCTCGAAGCGCGCCGCCCGAAGTGGTCCCCCCGGTCCTACCTGAATCACACCCGCATGGCCGCGCCCGGTGGCGAGCAGCGCCAGCGAGGGGCAGGGAAGACCGTAGCCGCCCCGCTTGCCGTGCTGCTGCCCCTGCGCCTGTCAGAACTGAATGCCGATGTGCTGGCCGCGTGGCTTGACCGCGAAGCCGCCGAACGCCCCACCGCCGCATCGTCGGCGTTCCGGCTGGTGCGTGGCTTCATCCGCTGGGCTGGCGAGCATCCCGAGTACCGCGCCCTGATTGCCGCGGACGCCTACCGCTCGAAGGCGGTCAGCGAGGCCGTGCCGCCGTCGAAGGCGAAGGCGGGCGATTGCCTGCAGCGCGAGCAGTTGCCCCTGTGGTTCGACGCGGTGCGCAAGCTGGCGAACCCGGTTCACGCCGCCTACCTGCAAACCGCGCTGCTGACCGGCGCACGCCGCGAAGAGATTGCCGGGATGCGCTGGGAGGATGTCGATTTCCGCTGGTGCAGCATCGCCATTGCCGACAAGGTGGAGGGCGCCCGCGTCATCCCGCTGACGCCCTACGTGTCGCGCCTGCTGGCCGCGCTGCCCAGGCGGAACGAATGGGTGTTCAGCAGCCCAACCGCCGCCGATGGCCGGCTGAAGGAGCCACGCATGGGGCACGAACGCGCCTTGGCCTCTGCTGGCCTGCCGCACCTGTCGATTCATGGTCTGCGCCGCAGTTTCGGGACGCTGGCGGAATGGGTCGAGATGCCAGCCGGTGTCGTGGCGCAGATTCAGGGGCACAAGCCGAGCGCCACGGCGGAGAAGCACTATCGCCGCCGCCCGCTGGACCTGCTGCGCATGTGGCACACCCGGGCCGAGGCGTGGATTCTTGAACAGGCCGGCATCGAACAACCCAGCGCCAGCGAGGAACCGAGCACGTTGCGTGTAGTGGCTTCCCGTTGATGCAGATGAATTTTTGCCCCTACAATAATCATGCGCTTCACGTTTGACCCGAAGAAAGACGCCGCGAACATCGCCAAGCACGGGCTGTCCCTGGCCGATGCCCCGCTGGTGTTCGAGGCGCCGCACAAGCTGACACTGGAGTCTCCGCGCCCTGATGAACTGCGGTTCATGGATGTGGCGCTGGTGGAAGTGGCAGGCGTCGTGCTGGTGCTGGTCTACGTGCTGCGTGAACCGGACGTGGTGCGGGCCATTTCGCTGCGCCGTGCGTCCAAGCAGGAAAGGAATCTGTATGCGAGCTGGCAAGAAGCCCACTGAGTCGAAGCCGACCGGGACCGACTGGGAGCGCGTCCGGCGCGAAGCCGCGGCCGATGCGCCCGTTTCCCACGATGCCGACAGCGCCCCCTACGACCCGAACGACGAAGCCGCCGTGTCGGCGTTCTGGTCGCAGGCCACCATCAAGCGAGGGCCGGGCCGCCCGGCTGCTGAGGTCAAGCGCCCGACGCTGAACATGCGCGTCGATGTCGAGGTGCTGGAAGCGTTCAAGGCGACTGGCCCTGGCTGGCAGACCCGCATCAATGCCCTGCTGCGCGATGCGGTGGCGCGTGGTCTGGTGAAGGGGTGAGCACGCCCGCCGCCTGAGTTTCTGCCACGGATAGGCCCGCGTCGAAACCGGGCCGAAAAGCGGGACACCTTCACCCGCCTGCCGTGGCTCCCCGATGAAGGGCGCGGCGAAGGGGTGCAGATGATCGAAAAGAAGTACGGGCGCCGAGCCGCCGAGCACATTCTGGAGCCGTTGATGGCCGAGGATGAAGTGCTCGGAATGCTGGACGATGCGTTGCGGGTGGATGACGCCGGGGTCTGGGCGGGTGATGAGGGGCCATGGCGGTGGCTGCCTGCAATGGAACTGGATACCCGCGAGATCGACCTGAGTGCCATGCCTGGTCTGCCGTTTCCGTTTGATGCCATCGACTTGGCGGCGTTCATGGTCGGTGGCGTGGGGCGCTGGATTCGAGCGTTCTACGGGCCAGTCGAGGACGGCCCAGACGCCGACAGGTTGGCACTGATGCACCAACATGCGAACGCCGCACGGGAGTCCCTGGCCGCCACCTACATGGCGCTCCGTGATGCGGTCAGTGTGGTGGGTGCCGAGCCGGGCTCGAACACCCTTGAATGGATCGAGTGGCGTCGCGCCATGGTGCGCAAACTGCACGAGATGCGCCAAGGCTCACCCAGCACACCCGCTGTGGCCGGTCCTGAACTCGTGGCGACCTCGGCCGAGGCCGTGCCAGTGCAGGGCGCTGGCACCGTGAAGCACAGCACCAAGAGCCCGAGCCGGAGTTCGTCGCCACCCAAACGCCATCACCCTGCACAGTCAATTCATGATCCCGGGGGCAGCATATTCATTGACACGTTCCGGCATGTGACGAGCGACAACGCAATTCCCGTCCGCCGGACTTTCGGTGCCTGGATTCGTCAACGGCGCAAAGCACTGGATCTGACGCAGGATTCCCTCGGATTGCTGGTGAGTTGCTCGCCCCACGCGATCCGGAAAATCGAGGCCGACGAGCGCAGGCCGTCACACCGACTGGCCGCTCGCCTGTGCGAGCACTTGGCGGTTCCAGCGTTGCAGCACGCAGCATTCATGAAAGCCGCGAGAGCAGTGAACGGCTTGGCGACCGCGGCCAATTCGATGTTGTTCGGTGCCTCGCCGGACTGCGATAGCGTCGTCGATGGCCAGTCGGACCGTTCATCCTCAAGAACACGCCCACCGTTTGTCGGTCGCTTCCGGGAAATGCGAGCGTTGCGGTCCTGGTTGGCGCAATTGCCGGTTCACCACGGTCGTGTCGTGTTGGTGAAGGGCGAAGTAGGTATCGGCAAGACTCGGCTATTGGATGAACTGATCGCTCATGCCACCCAGGCTGGTTTCGCGACAGTGCGCAGCAAATGTCATGAGATCGAGCGCGAGATTCCCTATGGCTCCCTGGTGGCTTTGATCGAGCAGGGCACCGCCTTGGCGACTGAAGACATTGAAGGACACCTGGATCCCGCCGCGCGGGCAGAACTGGCGATCCTGGTGCCTTCATTGAGTCGCCGGTGGTCGAATTTGCCTCAGCTTTCGGGCGAATTGCCCCAACTGCGCCAGGTGCGACTTTTCTCGGCAGTCCAGACCCTGCTCCAGACCGTGGCGCAATCAGTGGGCTTGTTGCTCGTCCTCGATGACGTGCAATGGCTCGACGAGGCCACTGCATTGGCGCTTCATCACCTCGTATCGCATCTGCCCGGCATGCGCGTATTGGTGGTCGTGAGCTGTCGAAGTGAAGACCTCCACGCTGACGAGCGGTTGGCAAGAATGGTGCAGGGCTTGCATGAGTGTGGCCCCGCCGAGACCTTGTCGCTGTCTGGGCTGAGTGAGGTCGAAGTGGGTGAGGTGCTGCAGCGCACGCTGGTCGCGCCATCTTCAGACCTGACTCCTGTCGTTCAAGCTTGGAGCGCAGAGTGGCTGTCCCAGGTTCACGCCTGGTGTCGAGGCAATCCACTCTTCCTGGTGGCCGCCATGACGGAAGGACTTGTGCTGGGAGGTGAACTGCCAAGCATGCTGCGGTCGTCGAAACAGGGCATGAATACCTCGATGTCAGCCGTGCAAATCGCCATCAGAGGGCGACTTGACCGGCTGTCGATGCCCGCTCTCCGACTGGTGGAGGTGGCGGCAACCATGGGTCGTGCGGCGGACTTCGAGTTGATGCAGGCTGTCGCCGTGGATCTTTCCCGGGGGGAAGATGCCTCGGTGAGTTGGTTGGACGCGTTGGAAGAGTTGCTTCGCCAACAGTGGCTTCTCGATGATGAGGAATCCGACGGCTACGATTTTCAGCACGATCGAGTGCGGGAAGCGGTTCTGGCGGAAATGACATGGCCTCGTCGCCAAGCCCTGCACATCAGCATCGCGTGTCAACTTGGCACCCGCGAGCAACCTGAACATGCCCTGATGGCCGAACACGAGGAGTGCGCGCATCGCTGGAGCGCAGCGGCCGAACTGTGGCTCCGTGCGGGCATGCAGGCAGAGGCGCTGTTTGCGGTGCAAAAAGCCATAGCGCACTACACGAAAGGCTTGCGTCTGGTCGAAGAGCACGCCATCAAGACGCCATCGACCCTCGCCAATGATCTCCTGGAGCGGCGTGGACTGGCACACGTCTGGCTGAGTCGGGCCGAGGAGGCTGCGGTTGATCTGCGCCCGGCAGTTCACCGAGCGGTGTCGCAGCACCGCACGGGCAGGGCAGTCGAACTCCTGATCGAACTCGGCATGTGTTACCAGCGAGCGGATCACTATGCGCTGGGAGCCGCAACCTTGCACCAGGCACTTGATTTGGCGCGCGAACTGAACGACGCCAATGCCATCGCGACGGCGATGTGGTGGCTGGCAGACATCGAGTGGACCTTGGACAACAACCGTGCAAGCCACCACTGGTTCCGTCAGGTGATGTCCCTCTGTGAATCAGCCACGGTACGCGACGACATTCTGATCAAGGCCCATCACGGACTGGGTGAAGTGGCCGCGTTCGATTCCCGGCCGGCCGAAGCGCAAGCTCATTTTGCTCGCTCGCTGGCCCTGGCCTGCCGCACGGGCGACGTTCGCATGAGGTGCGAGAACCTCACGATCATTGCCTGGGCCCACCTGGGAGCGTGTGGAACCGGGCAGTACGACGTTGCCCTCGACCATTGCGAACAGGTCGTCGCACTGGTCGAGCAGACCGGCATGACGTGGTATCTGGGGCCGACATGGGTCTGTCAAGGTGCCGCGCTGGCCGCTCTTGGACGATTTGGCGCGGCCATCGACTGCTTCCAGCAGGCCTTGGGTGTGGCCCAGGATCTGGGCATGCCGCGCTTTGAAGCCATGGCCCGAACCTGGCTGGCCGAGTGCTGTCTTGACTCAGAACGACCGGACCTGGCCCTTGAGCACGCCCGCCTTGCCAGGGCCATCATGGACAGGACCGGCGTCCGGTTCTTCTCACATCACCTGCATGCCGTGTATGCACATGCACTGGTTCGATTGGGTCGTCTGGACGATGTGCCGGACCTGCCGCAGTTGCTTGCCGATGCGCGTGAACGTTGGCTGGGACATGCGGTCTTGCGGGCGCTCGACTGCTTGACCGAGTTGCGTTTTCGAGAAGGCGATGTCGTTGCGGCCAAGCGTACTGCGCGGGAGTGGGCAGCGGTCGCGCGTGCGCACGGTGTGATCGAGATGCGCCTGCGCGCGGTGGCGTGGGTCTCTCGATTGCATGCCGCGACCTCAGCAGGCCACCGAAACCTGCGTCGGACTGAGCATCTCCTGAGGCTGGCAACCCCGCTCGGCTGCTTCAGCCTGACGTTGTCGCTCAGACGGGAGGTCGTGCGCTGCTGGCAGGGGGGTGTTGATGATTTCGCTCACCGAGATGCAGTGAAGGCCCTTGAGGCCAGCCTTGCAGCCGCGCATCCCCTTCTCGAAGCAGTCAGTCTTGCGTGACAAGAAGCGTGACAACACTGGCGAGATCGCACCGCGAAGTTGTGGCTTCTACAGAATGACTTCTGGCGCGACATGAACGGTTGAGGACGCATCAAGACGGTCTGACCTGCTGTGAATCGGCGTCTCCCTCGACTGGTTCGATGCCTCGCATCGACCTCTCCTCATTCCATTCACTGCAGGAGCGCCGACCATGAAGATCCCCACCCTTTCGAATTCGAACCCTGACCGACTCACGCCCGCCCTCCCCGCCGAGCGCAGGAGTCTGCTGGCCGCAGGACTCGCCCTTGCCTGCAGCGGCGCATTCGCCGGGGTCGCCGGCAGCGGGGTGCAAGACGAACGGCGGCCTCCGCCGCCGAACAGCCACGGCGCGCCGCCCGTGCTGCCGCCGAACGCCCAGCCCTTCCACTACTCGCTCGAGGAGATCGCCCGCATCGTGGCTCCCTTCAATGTCGGCCCGCGCACGACCGGCACCGAGCCGAACACGCCGTTCCAGCTGCTCTACGTGAACTCCGCCGGCTCGACCACCTTCACCGTGAAAGCGGGGCAAACGCTCTATGTCCCGCTGATCTCCCTGGACAACACCGCTCCCGTCCTGGGCCGGTTTCCGTCCGACGCGCGCGAGCGCAGGGCGGTGCTCAACTACTGGTTCTCGCCGGCAGAAATCGGCGTCACGACGATGGAGATCGTCATCGACGGCAAGCGGGTGTCGTTGGGCGCGTTGTACGTGCAGGGCCTGTCTTTCCGCCATGCCCTGCCCAACGGCGCGACGCAGTACATCACCGCCGGCGCCTTCCTCTCTCCGTTGGCACGCGGCGCGCACACGGTGGAAGTGCGCTTCAAGGCCACCGGCGCTGCCTTGCGGGAACCGCCCTTCGATACCGCTTTCCCGGACGGCTATCTCGAGTTCTCGATTCCGTACACCGTGACCGTTCAGTGATCAGACACTGCGGCTGCCGTGCAGGTTCCGTCGGCTTATCTACGCACGATAACGTTTCACGGCTTTGTTGCACAACCCGACCAGCCGGCCGGTGGTCGAGCGGTGAAGTAGGCTGACGGGATGAGCAAGCCGGCAAAGCAGAAGTACACGACGACGAACTGGTCGCCCTACACCAAGGCGCTGAGGGCGAGGGGATCGCTGACGATGTGGCTGGACCGGGACATGGCGTGGCAGGCAGCGCCGGTCAGCGGCAAGGCGGGGCGACCGGCGACGTACAGCGACGCGGCG
>JBEEMX010000120.1:0-8442 GCA_041192465.1 Pseudomonadota bacterium
ATCGTGTTCGGCAATGTCAACGGCGCGATGCTCACCAACGGCGGCATCGCGCTGCTCGGCATGCACGCCGATCCGGCCACCGTCGGCGCGGCCAATCTCGCGCTGCGGGTGCGCATGGCGGGGCAGGCGGTGATGCTGCCGGTGCAGCAGCTCGGTTTCGTGCGCATCTCCGGGCTGGCCGCGCGCACGCCGCTGGCGGCGATGGCGCTGGGCAGCCGGCTGATGGTGGTGACGCTGGCGATCGGGACCGTGATCAGCCTGGTCTGCATGACGGCGGCACCGCTGATCTCGTCCTATGTGTTCAAGACCGAGGTGCCGATCGCCGTGCTGCTGATCCTGCTGCTGGCCTTCAGCATCCCGATCCAGGGCATGGCCAGCCTGTTCGGCATGCAGTCGCTGATCGCGCTGGGGCAGGAGCGCCGCTACGCGCTGATCCAGCTCGCCGCGACGCTGGCCTTCTGCGCCTGCCTGTTCCTGATCGACCAGCGCAGCGCCTATGGCTGGGCCATCATCGGCGCCGAAACGACGGTGATGCTGCTGTCGGCCGCGGTGCTGATCCGGCTGCGCGGGGAGATGGTGGCATGAAGACCTCTGCGCCTGGCTGCGTCGCCATGCCCATGCCCTGGTGGTGTTCGCCGGCCGGCATCGCGGTCGGGTTCCTGCTGCCGCTGATGGTGCTGATCTCCTATGCCGGCGACCTGCCGCATCCCGCGCTGACGATCCGCGGCGTGCAGGCCCTCGATGCGCACTACCTGCAGCTCGGCGGGATGATGATCCTGGCCATCGCGCTGACCGGCTGGCTGGGGGGGCAGTTGCAGTTCGACGCCACACCGGTGCCGCGCGACGTGCGCGCCTGGGACCGCGCGGCGCTGGGCCTGGGTGGCATCGCGACGTTCGCCTTCGTCATCTGGTTCCGCGACTTCGTCTTCAACCCGGTGCTGCTGTTCCAGACGCTGACCGGCGAGTTCAAGCCCAACCGCGACACCATCGAGCTGACACCGGGTCTGACCTCGCTGGCCAACATGGGGCCGGTGTTCTTCTCGGTCTACGCCTTCCGGCTCTTCGACAAGGATCGCCATGCCATGCCCCGGGCCATGCACTGGATGTTCGTGGTGCTGGGTCTGTTCACGCTGTTCCGCGTCTATGTCTGGACCGAGCGGCTGGCGCTGATCGAGCTGCTGGTGCCGTTCGGGTTGACCTTCGGGCGCTGGACCTCGACGCGCCGTGGCAGCGGCTGGGCATTGACCCGCACGGTCGGACCGTATGCAGCGATCCCGCTGGTGGTCCTCTTCTTCGGCGCCAGCGAGTATTTCCGGTCGTGGTCCTCGGACACCTACCAGGGCAAGATGGATTTCTGGGAATTTGCCATCGGCCGTTTCGCGAGCTACTACTACACCTCGCTGAACAACGGCGCGGGCCTGCTCGCCAACACGCAGTGGCCGACCTGGGAGTTCGAGTACACGCTGGAGTGGCTGCACCGCGCGCCCTTCGGCCTGGGCAAACCCTTCTCGGCGGCGGTCGGCTACACGGTGCCGCGGCTGGACTACTACCTCGCGACCTACCAGGACGAGGAGTTCAACAGCCCGTCCGGCATCTACGGACCGCTGTCCGACATGGGCCTCTACGGCGGACTGGCCTACATGCTGGCCATCGGGCTGGTCAGCGGGCTGTGCTTCCGGGCCTACCGCGAGGCGCGGCTGGTCGGGGTGCTGTTCTACCCGATCTTCTTCATCACCTTCATGGAGATCTACCGCTACCCCTACCTCGGCGTGCCGCGTGCGTTCACGTGGACGCTGGGCATCGGGGTGGCGCTGCTGCTGGCCTCCACGGTGAAACCGATTCCTGCACACCAGGCGAGCTGACCCATGCACGATCCTTCCTCCCGCGCCAACCTCCGTCCCCGCCTGAGCATCGTCATCGACAACTACAACTACGCGCAGTTCGTGGCCCGCGCCATCGACTCCGCGCTGGAGCAGACGGTGATCGACCTGATCGAGGTGATCGTCGTCGATGACGGTTCGACCGACGGCTCGATGGCGGTGATCGCACCCTACGCCGACCGGGTGCGCATCATCGACAAGCCCAATGGCGGACAAGCGTCGGCCTACAACGCCGGGTTCGCGGCGGCGCGCGGCGCGCTGGTGCTGTTCCTCGACGCCGACGACTGGCTCTACCCGGACGCGGCGGCAGAAGTCATCGCCGCCTGGACACCGGGCACATCCAAGATCCAGTTTCTGCTGGACATGGTCGATGGCGCGGGCGATCCGCTGCACCGGCAGGTGCCGCGCGAGCTGCACGACACCGAGGCGCCGCAGCTCATGCGCGACTGCGGTGCCTATGGCTCGCCACCCGGCTCGGGCAATGCCTATGACCGCGACTATCTGCGCGAGGTGATGCCACTGGATGAAACGACCTGGCGCACCGGCGCGGATTCGGTGCCGATCCTGCTCGCGCCGGCCTATGGGCAGGTGCAGTCGCTGCCGCAGGCACTGGGCACCTACCGCATCCACCGGCTGCTGGACGACGACTCGCTCGTGTTCAACAACTACTCCGGCAGTCTGCTGACCGAGTACCAGCGCATCAGCGCGGGCAAGCGGGCAGTGACCGAAGGGCTGGACCGGATCGGCGTGCCCCATGCCTCGCCGTTGGGGCTGGCCCCCTGGGAGGCGCGCACGATGGTGATGTGTGCCCGTTTTGGTGGCCCGCAGGCGCGGGAGACCATGCAACCCTCGCCGCGGGCGATGGTCTGGCGGGCGCTGTGTTCCGTGTGCCGCTGGCCGCTGATCACCTTGCAGCGCAAGGCGCAGCTGGTGGTGTGGATGCTGGGTGTGACCGCACTGCCGCTGACCATGGCGCACCGGCTCGCCCGGATGCACCGCCGCTCCGCCGGCCAGCCTGACCACTCCGCCCACGCGGCGGCGGCGCGGCTGGCGGCAGTGAAGTTGCATGGCTGACCCGGTGAACCCGACCATGCTGATCAATGCCCGCTTCCTCACCCGCCAGGCCACCGGCGTGGACCGCTTCGCCATCGAGCTGCTGCAGGCCGGCATGCGGTCCGGTCTGTTGCCGCACGCGCAAGCCGTCGTGCCGGCCGATGCGACGCTCGTGACCCCCGCGCCCAGGGGCATGGCCGTGCGCCACGCCGGTCGCCACGGCGGCCACCGCTGGGAGCAGTTCGAGCTGCCCGCGCTCGCTGCCGAGGCGGGGGACGTGCCACTGGTGAACCTGTGCAACACCGCGCCGCTGCGCCACCGCCGCCAGATCGCGGTGATCCACGACGCCGCCGCGGTCGCCAATCCGCAGAACTACAGCTTCGCGTTCCGGCAGTGGTACCGCGTGATGATCGGCTCGCTGATGCGCCGCAGCCGGGTGATCGCCACGGTCTCCCGCTTCAGCGCCGACGAGTTGGCGCGCTACTTCGGTGCCCACCACCACGGCATCGAGGTCATTCCCGAAGGCGGCGAGCACATCCTGCGCCTGCCGGCCGACCCGACCGTGTTCGAGCGACTCGACTTGCGCGGGCGGCGCTACGTGCTGGCGGTGGGCAGCCAGTCGCTGAACAAGAACTTCGCGGCGGTGCTCAATGCGATGAGCCTGATCGACGACCCGGACGTGGTGCTGGTCGCGGCGGGTGGCGGCAACACACGCATCTTCACCGACAGTGCGCTGCAGCACGAGCGCCTGCAGCGCACCGGCTACGTCAGCGACCAGCAGCTCCGGGCGCTTTACGAAGGCGCGGCGTGTTTCGTGTTCCCGTCGTTCTACGAGGGCTTCGGGCTGCCGCCGCTGGAGGCCATGTGCTGCGGCTGCCCGGTGATCGTGTCGGACCGCGCCTCGTTGCCCGAGGTCTGTGCCGACGCGGCCCTGTACTGCAACCCCGACGACCCCGCCACGCTGGCCGCGCAGTTGCGCCGCGTGCTGGAGTCGTCCGCCCTGACCGATGAACTGCGTCTGCGCGGTCACCAGCGCGCGGCGCAGCTCACCTGGGACCGCGCAGCGCGCGAGTTCACCGGGCTGATGGACCTGCATTTCGCCTGAGCCCGAGCCCGAGGACATCCCCCATGCAAGCCCCCCTCCGAGTTGCCCTGGTCCATGAATGGCTCGTCAACCACGCCGGCAGCGAGAAAGTCGTCGAAGAGATCCTGAAGATCTACCCGCAGGCCGACCTGTTCGCCGTGGTGGATTTCCTGAAACCCCATGAACGGGGCTTCCTGCAAGGCAAGGTCGCCAAGACCACCTTCGTGCAGCGCCTGCCCGGTGCCGAGAAACGCTTCCGCCACTACCTGCCGCTGATGCCGCTGGCGATGGAGCAGCACGACCTCTCGGGCTACGACCTCATCCTGTCGTCGAGCCACGCCGTCGCCAAGGGCGTGCTCACGGGGCCGGACCAGCTCCATGTCTGCTACATCCACTCGCCGATCCGCTACGCCTGGGACATGCAGCACCAGTACCTGAAGGAATCGGGCATGGCCACCGGCGTCAAGGGCACGGTCGCCAAGCTGCTGCTGCACTACATGCGGCTGTGGGATGCACGCACCGCGGCCGGGGTGGACCAGTTCCTGGCCAACTCGGCCTTCATCGCGCGCCGGGTGCGCAAGGTCTACCGACGTGAAGCGGCCGTGATCCATCCGCCCGTGGATGTGGCGCGTTTTGCGCTGCACCGGGACAAGGAGGACTTCTACCTCACCGCGTCGCGCATGGTGCCGTACAAGCGCATGCCGATGATCGTCGAAGCCTTCTCGCGCATGCCCGACAAGAAGCTCATCGTCATCGGCGACGGGCCGGAGATGGACAAGGTGCGCGCCGCCGCCGGGCCGAACGTGTCGGTGCTGGGCTTCCTGGGGGACGCTGCACTCGTGGACCACATGCAACGCGCCAAGGCGTTCGTGTTCGCCGCCGAGGAGGACTTCGGCATCACCCCGGTCGAGGCGCAAGCCTGCGGCACACCGGTGATCGCCTTCGGGCGCGGGGGCTCGCTGGAGACGGTGCGTGGCCGTGGTCACCCGGCGCAGCGCACGGGGGTGTTCTTCAAGGAGCAGACGCCCGAGGCGGTGATCGAGGCGGTCGAAGCCTTCGAGGCGCTGCCGGCGCCGATCCGCCCGGAAACCTGCCGCGCGCACGCCGAGCAGTTCGCCCCGGCGCTGTTCCGCCAACGCTTCCAGGCCGCCGTCGAGCGGGCCTGGGTGCGTTTCCATGCGGAGGAAGATCCCGAGCACCTGCCCGTGCTCTCCGAGGTCCACACAACCGCACCGGCACCGGCGACCTCGCCCGCGCAGAGACCGGTGACACAGGTTCCCGTGCCCGTGCCTTTGGCTGTTGCAGCGCCCGTCCCGGTTCCTGTGCCGGCTCCTGTGCCGGCTCCTGTTCCCGCTTTTGTGCCGGCTCCCCCGGCCACGCCCGCCATGTCCTCCCAGGCCGATGCCCCCCGTTCCGATCGCCCTTTCGAGCTGCCGGCGACCGATGCCCGTCCTGCGCCGGCCTCGGGTCCGCCTGCCGTGCTGCGCCCGATCGGCGAGATCATCCGCGCCAAGCGTCCGCTGTCGGACGGTGACATCGCGCACATCCTGCTGGTGCAGCGCCGCATGAAGCTGCGCTTCGGCGAGGCGGCGGTGGCACTCGATCTGGTGACGCAGGCCGATGTGCTGTGGGCACTGTCGCAGCAGTTCAACTACCCGTACTCGCTCGACGGCCGTGGCCTGCGGGGCGCGGATCTGGTGGTGGCGGTGGAGCCGTATGGCCCGCAGGCCGAAGCCTTCCGCGACCTGCGCAGCAAGATCATGGCGAACGACGACGCCCAAGGCCGCCATCCGCTGGCCGTCGTCAGCCCGGACCACGGCGACGGGCGCACCTACGTGGCCGCCAACCTGGCCGTGACCTTCAGCCAGCTCGGCGAGCGCACGGTGCTGGTGGACGGCAACCTGCGCGATCCGGGGCTGCACAAGGTCTTCGGCCTGAAGGAGCGCGCCAGCCTGAGCGACCTGCTCAACGGCCGCCGCCCGGCCAAGCCCTTCGACCGTTCAGCCGATCTGCCCGGGCTGTTCATCATGCAGGTCGGCGCACCGCCGCCGAACCCGCTGGAGCTGCTGCAGCAGCCGATGTTCGGCATCCTGCTGCGCGAGCTGCAGCGGGAGTTCGACCGCGTGATCGTGGACACGCCGCCCGCGCGCCACACGGCGGATGCCAGCGTGATTGCCGCGACCTGCCGGCAATCCGTGCTGGTCGGCCGCCACGGCAAGACCGAGGCGCGCACGATGAACCTGCTGGTGGACCGGCTGCGCCGCACGCAGGCGACGATCGCCGGCGTGGTCCTCAATGACCACTGAAGCGGCGGCAATCGAGCTGCGCGCCGGGCGTTGTCTGCACGAGGCGACCGGCGCGGTGGTGCAGGTCACCGTGCTGGCTGTGCTCGACGGTATTGCCCTTCAGCAGGATATCGCCGATGCCCGCTGCACCCGCTGGCACCGCGTAGGTGTGGATCTCGATGGCAGCGTGGCCCGTGGAAGGCGCGGTTAGGCCGCTGCGTGCCATGGGTGTCTGGATCTCGCGCAGCCGGTTGTTCTCGATGCGCACGTCGTTCACGCCCTGTGTGTGCCAGTTGCCCTCCTGCGCGATCAGCACGCCGGCACCGTGTGCCACGCCGCTGACCAGGTTGTCGCGCAAGGTCAGGTGTTCGCCGCCGACCACGCTCAGGCCACGGCCCCAGCGGGCGCCAGCGGTGTCGTTGTCGGCGACTAGCACGTCCCGCACCACCGGTTCGTTGTCGTAGGAAACGATGGAGATGAGGTCGTCACCGGTATCGCGCACCCGGTTGCCGAGCACACGGCCGTGGTGGCTGCCCCCCGTGAGATGGATGCCGTCGGCCAGCGTGCGCCGGACCGTGTTGTTGGCGACCGTGAAATCGGTGGCGCCGTAGACGAGGATGCCCACCGAGCCAGCGCCATCGACCGTCACACCGCGCACCACGTTGCCCCGCTGCGGTGTGCGGCCATCGCGGTAGAGGCTGATGCGTGCCTGTGCCGGCGTGCTGCGGCGCTGGTCCGGCACGGCGGTGAGTGTCAAGCCGTACAGGCGCACACCGTCCGCGCGCAGGCCGAGTGTGTGGTCGCGCGGATCGGTGGCCTGCAGCGTGGCGCCCGGCCCCCACAGCGTCACGCCCGGCACGGTGACAAGTACGCTGTGCGCCTGCCGGTAGTGCCCCGGCGGGAACACCAACCAGCCGCCCGGTTGCAGCGTCTTCAGTGCGCGGGCGATGGCGGCGTCGTCGTCGAGATCATCGTCCGGCACCGCACCGAAATCCGTCACCCGCAATGCCCCAGCCGGCACGCTGGGCAGCGGTGCGAGCACAGCGCAGGCGCGCGCTGCCCCCCAGCACACCCCCATGGCCATGAACACCACCGTGCCCACGGAGACCCGCATGCGCTCTGCCCACCCATGTGGGCGATTGCATCGCACGCCAGCCGCGGTCACGCCGATTCGGCCAGCAGCTTCTCCAGCAGCGCGTGCAGTTGCGCGAAGTCCGGCTCGCCCACATACCGCTGGACGATCTCGCCCTTCCTGTTGAGCACGAAGGTCGTCGGCGTGAGCTGCACCTGCCCGAACTGCTTCGCCATCGCGCCGGTGGTGTCCATCGTCACGCGGAACGGCAGCTTGCGCGTCTCGGCGTAGTTCATCACGTAGGCCGGCGGGTCGTAGGCCATCGCGATCGACAGGGTCTCGAAGCCACGGTCCTTGTACTTCTGGTGCGTCTCGATCAGGTGCGGCATTTCCTTGACGCAGGTCGTGCAGCTCGTGGCCCAGAAGTTGACCAGCACCACCTTGCCGCGCAGCGCGTCGCTGCTCTGCTTCGATCCATCCAGCAAGGTGTACTGGACAGTGGGCGCCATCTCCTTGCCGCCCGCGGCGAACGTGGCGGCGACAGCGAGGACGGCGACCGCCACGGCGGCGAAGGCGATGTGGGCGATTTTCATGGTGGGGTGAGTGTAGAGGAGCGGGCTTGTCCCGCCCGCAGAGACTGTCTTTGGCCTGGATCCATCAGCGCCGTCACACTGCGGCATTGCCCCACCCTCGACCCACCATGCACCAGCCACCCACCCGCCCACTGCACATCGCCGCACTCGCCATCGGCCTGACCTTCCTGACCGCCTGCAGCACGGACCAGTTCTGGAACATCGGCCAGGCCTGGCAGCGCGACCACTGCATGAAGCTGCAGGACCAGCAGGACCGCTCGCGCTGTCTGGCCGACATGACCCGGTCACGCGACGACTACGAGCGGCAGGCCGAGGGGCTGCGGCAGGCGAAGCCGTAGCGGGCGCTAGCCGATGCCGCAGGCTTGAGCCGCGCCTACTGATCTCGTCGGCGTCATAGGCGTCTGACGGCAGATGGGCAAACAGGTGGTTGAGGATCTCGGCTTTCACCTGGGCCTGCGCGGTGGCCTTCTCGCGC
>JBEEMX010000121.1:0-8442 GCA_041192465.1 Pseudomonadota bacterium
AGAACGGCAGCTTCCCAAGCTTCATACGAGGGTTCGATTCCCTTCACCCGCTCCAGATTTTTGCCTCAGACGGCTTCTTCAGTCCCCTGCTGCCACGCCAGCAACGCCTCGCGCGTGACCAGCAGCACCTGATCCTCCCCCGCACTCGTCTCCAGCCACACGGCTTCCAGCGTGGGGAAGGCCGCCTCGAAATGCGCCCGCTCGTTGCCGATTTCCAGCACCAGCACGGCCTGCGGCTGCATCCGCACGGGCGCGTCCTGCAGCAATTGGCGCACGAAATCCATCCCGTCTTCACCGCCGGCGAGCGCCAGTTCCGGCTCGGCCAGGTACTCGACCGGGAGTGTGACCATCGATGCAGCATTCACATACGGCGGATTGCACAGGATCAGCCCGTAGGGGCCGTCCAGCGCCGCCAGCCCGTCGCTTTCCACCAGCGTGATCCGGTCGCCCAGGCCATGGCGCTCCACGTTGATGCGCGCCACTGCCAGCGCATCGGTGGAGAGATCCGCCGCATCGACCCGCACCTGCGGATACGCCATCGCCGCCAGCACCGCCAAGCTACCGTTGCCGGTACACAGGTCCAGCACGCGGTCGGTGTCCTCGGACAACCAACTGTCCAGCGCCTCGCCCAGTTCGGGATCCGCCAGCAACTCCGCGATGAACGAGCGCGGCACGATGGCCCGCTCGTCCACATAGAACGGCACCCCCTGCAGCCACGCCTCGCGGGTCAGGTAGGCGGCGGGCTTGCGCGTTGCGATGCGTGTGTCGATCAGCGCGGCGACCTCGGCCTGCTGCGCGGGTGTGACAGGCGCAGCGGCCTGCGCGTCGAGTGCGTCCAGCGGCAGGCCGAGCTTCCACAGCGTCAGCCACGCGGCTTCGTCGAAGGCATTGGTGGTGCCATGGCCGAAGCCGACGCCGGCCTGCGTCAGCCGCTCCGCCATGGCGTTGATGAGGGCAAGGACCGTGTTCGGGGCGTCGGTGTTCATGTCAGCATCGCCTCCAGCGTGCGGCGGTAGATGTCCTTGAGCGGGCCGAGTGCGGCCAGCTCGCAGTGTTCGTCGATCTGGTGGATCGTGGCGTTGACGGGGCCGAACTCGACCACCTGCGGGCAGATCTGGGCGATGAAGCGGCCGTCGGAGGTGCCGCCCGTGGTGGACAGCACCGTCTCCAGCCCGGTGACGCTGCGGATCGCGCCGGCCAGCGCATCGACCAGCGGGCCGGGGCGCGTCAGGAAAGGGCGCCCGCTCAGGCTCCAGTCGATCTGATAGTCGAGAGCGTGGCGGTCGAGCACATCCCGTACCCGCTGCTGCAGCCCTTCCGGCGTCGATTCGGTCGAAAAGCGGAAGTTGAAGTCCACGACCATCGCGCCGGGAATGACGTTGGTCGCGCCGGTGCCTGCGTGGATGTTCGACATCTGCCAGCTCGTCGGCGGGAAGTGGTCGTTGCCGCGGTCCCACTCGATCGCGCAGAGTTCAGCCAGCACGGGCGAGGCGAGGTGGATCGGGTTCTTCGCGAGCTGCGGATAGGCGATGTGGCCCTGCACGCCGCGCACCGTCAGCCGACCCGACATCGAACCGCGCCGTCCGTTTTTCACCATGTCGCCCACGCTGCGGACACTGGTCGGCTCGCCGACGATGCAGGCGTCCAGCCGCTCGCCGCGCTCCACCAGCCATTCGCAGACCTTGACGGTGCCGCTGTGCGCCGGGCCTTCCTCGTCGCTGGTGAGCAGGAAGGCGATGGCGCCGCGGTGGTCCGGGTGCGCGGCGACGAACTCCTCCACCGCCACGACCATGGCCGCCAGCGAGGTCTTCATGTCGGCGCTGCCGCGGCCGTAGAGGCGGCCGTCGCGGTGCGTGGGCACGAAGGGATCGGAGGTCCACTGGTCGAGCGGGCCGGTCGGCACCACGTCGGTGTGGCCGGCGAGCACGAGGGTCGGACCTTCCGCGGCACCACGGCGGATGGCCCACAGGTTGCTGACCCGGAAATCGTCCGGACCAAACGGCAGATCGACGCACGCGAACCCGAGCGGGCGCAGGCGGTCGGCGATCAGCGCCTGACAGCCCGCGTCGTTCGGCGTGAGGGAGGGGCGGGCCAAGAGTTGCTCGACCAGGGCGAGAGTGGGCAGGTGCATGTCAGAGACGGGCCGCCGGGGCGGCTGTTCAGCGTCCGGGCGCGTTTCAGCGTTTCTTGGACAGGAAGGGCAGCGGCTTGACAGCAGCCGAACTCGGGGGCATCGGAGGGGTGGTACCAGTTGGCATCGGGGCATGCATGGGCGAAGGCGAGAAGCTGCCACGCGCATTCGGGTTCTGGCCAGGCACCACCTCCAGCGTGATTTCGGTGAAGGACGGACCGGGGGCGGCTTCCTTCTCCTCTTCCTGCTGGCGCTTGCTGCTGACCATGTCGTTCTGCAGGCGCCAGAGCAGGTTGGTGGGCGAATCGGCGTGGCTGATGCCCTCGTCGCGGGTGACGACGTTCTCGGTGACGAGGCGGGCGATGTCCTGCTCGAAGGTCTGCGAGCCTTCCGCCATCAGGCGGTCCATCGCTTCCCGGATGCCCGAGAAGTTGCCCTGCTCGATCAGCTCGGCGACGAACTGCGTGTTCAGCAGCACCTCCACCGCCGGCACCCGCCCGCCCTGCGTCGAGCGCAACAGTCGCTGCGAGACGACGGCCCGCAGCCCGGCGGCCAGGTCCGACAACAGCGCCGGCCGCGATTCGGGCGTGTAGAACGACAGGATGCGGCTCAGCGCGTGGTGGCTGTTGTTGGCGTGCATCGTCGAGAGCACAAGGTGGCCGGACAGCGCGTAGGACAGCGCCGCGCTCATCGTCTCGCGGTCGCGGATCTCGCCGATGAAGATGCAGTCCGGCGCCTGCCGCATGGCGTTCTTCAGGCCGATCTGCAGCGACTGCACGTCGCGGCCGACCTCGCGCTGGTTCACCACCGACTTGTAGTTGGTGAACAGGAACTCGATCGGATCCTCGATGGTCAGGATGTGGCCCGCGACCTGCTTGTTGCGGTTCTGGATCATCGAGGCCAGCGTGGTGCTCTTGCCGGTGCCGGTGGCGCCCACCATCAGGATCAGGCCGCGCTTGGCCAGGCACAGCGTGTTGAGCATCTCCGGCAGGTTGAGCGAATCCAGCGCCGGGATCTCGGTCGGCATGAAGCGGAACACCGCCGCGACCGTGTCCCGCTGCTTGAAACCCGAGAGCCGGAAGGTGCCCACACCGCTGAGGTGGACGCCCATGTTCAGCTCGCCGGTCTCCTGCAGCTCCTCCATCTGCGCCGCCGTGATCACCTCGGCCAGCAACATGCGTGGCTGGTTGGGCGCGAGCGGCTCCTGGGTGAGCTGCAGGATCTGGCCGTGAATCTTGATGAGCACCGGCATGTTGGCCGACAGGAAAACGTCCGACGCCCGCTTTTCGGCCATCAGGCGCAGGATGCGTTCCATGTTCTTGCTGCTCATCGCGTGGCTCCAGTCCAGATCAGTTCAGATCAGTCGCGCAGCAGGTCGTTGATGCTGGTCTTGGAGCGCGTCTGCGCATCGACGCGCTTGACGATGATCGCGGCGTACATGCTGTAGTCCGCGCCGTTGGCCGCCTTCTTCGGCAGGTTGCCGCTGACGACGACCGAGCCCGAGGGCACGCGGCCGTAGCTGATCTCGCCGGTGGCGCGGTCGAAGATCGGCGTGCTCTGTCCGAGGTAGACGCCCATGCCCAGCACCGAGTGTTCTTCGACGATCACGCCTTCGACCACTTCCGAGCGGGCGCCGATGAAGCAGTTGTCCTCGATGATGGTCGGGTTGGCCTGCAGCGGCTCCAGCACGCCGCCGATGCCGACGCCGCCCGAGAGGTGGACGTTCTTGCCGATCTGCGCGCAGGAGCCGACGGTGGCCCAGGTATCGACCATCGTGCCCGCATCGACGTAGGCGCCGATGTTCACGTAGGACGGCATCAGGATCGCACCCGGCGCCACGAAGCTGCCGCGGCGGGCGACGGCCGGCGGCACGACGCGCACGCCGGTGGCACGCAGTTCGGCTTCGGACAGGCCGCCGAACTTGGTCGGCACCTTGTCGAAGAAGGTGAGCGAACCATCGCCCATGGGCACGTTGTCGTTCAGGCGGAAGCTCAGCAGCACGGCCTTCTTCAGCCACTGGTGGACGGTCCACTGGCCAACGCCTTCACGCGAAGCGACGCGCAGGCGGCCGGCATCGAGTTCCGCGATGGCGTGGGCGACGGCCTCGCGCACCTCGGCCGGGGCCGACGAGACAGACAGATTCGCGCGGTCTTCCCAAGCGGCTTCGATGAGGGATTGCAGTTGGCTGGAGGCGGACATGGAGGGTTCTTTCTGTCGGAGCAGATCAGGATCAGGAAGCGGAGGCGGTGTTGGCGCGGATGAATGCAGCGATGCGGTGTGCGGCTTCGAGGCATTCCTCGACACCGGCCACCAGCGCCATGCGGATGCGGCCAGCGCCAGGGTTGACGCCGTGCGCCTCGCGGGCCAGGTAGCTGCCGGGCAGCACCGCGACATTGTATTGAGCCAGCAGCTCGCGGGTGAACGCGGTGTCACTGCCGCCGAAGACGTTGTCGGGCACCTTGGCCCACAGGTAGAAGCTCGCATCGGGCAGCGCCACGTCCATCACTGCAGCCAGCACGGGCGTGACCTGTGCGAACTTCTGGCGGTAGCGGTTGCGGTTCTCGACGACGTGGGCCTCGTCGTTCCAGGCGGTGATGCTGGCTTGCTGGATGGTGGTGCTCATCGCGCTGCCGTGGTAGGTGCGGTAGAGCAGGAAATTCTGGAGAATCTGCGCATCGCCCGCCACGAACCCCGAGCGCAGGCCCGGCACGTTCGACCGCTTGGAGAGGCTGGTCAGCACGATCAGGCGCTTGAAATCGGTGCGGCCGAGTTGCTGCGCGGCTTCGAGCGCACCGAGCGGGGCCTCGTCGCGGAAGTAGATCTCGGAGTAGCACTCGTCCGAGGCGATCACGAAGCCGTGCTGGTCCGACAGGGCGAACAGCTCCGCCCACTCCTCCAGCGGCACCACCGCCCCGGTCGGATTGCCCGGCGAGCAGACGAACAGGAGCTGCGTGCGCGCCCAGGTGGCGTCGTCGATCTGCGACCAGTCGGCGGCGAAGTTGCGCGCCGGGTTGCTGTTGGCGAAGACGGGGGTGGCGCCGGAGAGGTAGGCCGCGCCCTCGTAGATTTGGTAGAACGGGTTCGGGCTGACGATGACCGGGCCGCCTTGGTCAGCATGGCGGGTCGGGTCGATGACGGTCTGCGCCAGCGAGAACAGCGCCTCGCGGGAACCGTTGACCGGCAGGATCTGCGTGGCCGCATCCAGCGTGACGCCATAGCGGCGCTGCACCCACGCCGCACACGACTGGCGCATCGCGGGCAGACCGGCGGTGGCGGGGTAGGCGGCCAGCCCGTCGAGCGAAGTGGTCAGCGCGAGCTTGAGGAACTCGGGCGTCGGGTGCTTCGGCTCGCCGATGCCGAGGCTGATCGGTCTGAAATCCGGGTTCGGGCGGACATCCTGGGTCAGCGCGCGCAGGCGCTCGAAGGGGTAGGGCTGGAGGCGCGTGAGCAGGGGGTTCATGGGGCGGGATTATCGGGCATGGCTTGTGCCCCATTTGCGATCAGACCTTGGCTGTGACGCAATACCGAGGCTGTCCAGCATGCCTTGCCTACACTGAACTGCCCTCGTCTGAGGTTTCTATCAACACCACGAATCATGCCCATCTCCTTGTTTGAACGCACCGCGCTGCCACTCCTGACCACCGCCTTGCTCGCCGGTTGCGGCGGCGGAGGTGGCGACACCACCCCGACAACGATGCGCGTGACCTCGGCCAGCGCCGACACACCGGTCTACGGCCAGGCGCTGCACATCACCGTCCAGGGCGATCTGCTCGACCAGGGCCTGACCCCCGTCTCGACCGCCTGCAAGACGATCACGCAGGCGCCGACCGCTTCGTTCGTCAGCAGTTCGACAACGATGCACTACCTCTGCGCCGTGCAGGCTGTTGGCAATCAAACGGTGGAACTGCGCCGCAGCGACACCAGCGCAGTGCTTCAGACGCTGAACTTCACCGTGCCGCTGCCGCAGGTGACGATGGCCGTCAACAATGGCGCGGGTGTCAATGGCAACATCGTCTTCACGCTGCGGCCTGATCTGGCACCGATCACGACCGACAACTTTCTCGCCTACGTGCGCAGCAATTTCTACGACAACACGGTGTTCCACCGCGTGCAGACCAGCTTCGTCGTGCAGGGCGGTGGCTACCCGTCGCCAGTCGTGGCGGGCACCGTGCCGACGCACAAGACCACCAGCGCCGCCATCACGCTGGAAGCGGGCAACGGCCTGAGCAACGTGCAGTGGAGCGTCGCGATGGCGCGCACCTCCGCGGCCAATTCGGCGACCTCGGAGTTCTTCATCAATCTGAAGGACAACGCGAGCGTTCTCGACAAGACGGCGACGAACGCCGGCTACGCGGTGTTCGCCAGCACCACGGCCGGCACCGACGTGGTGTCAGCGATGACCAGTGCGCCGTGCCAGACGATCACCGGCTTCATCTCCAGCGCGCTGGGCTGCGTGCCGATCCCCAACGTGGTGGTCTCGACCGCCCGGCAGACGCGCTGAACGGAGCGCGCAGGCCCCGCGGCCTCAGGTGGTGCGGTTGCCCACCACCACCTGCAGCCGCCCCACCAGCCACACCACCGCCAGCGTGCAGCCCACCGCGATCCACCCGCCCCGCGCATAGCCCTGCACCAGCCCCTGCGCATCCCGCGTGATCAGCAGCCCGCCGACCAGCGACGCCACCCCCATCGCCGCCGACTGCATCGCGTTGTTCAGGCTCATGAACGCCCCCCGCGAGCGCGGCTCGACCGCCGAGGTCACCAGTGCCATGCCCGGCACCATGCGTCCCGACACCAGCACGAAGAACAGCGTCGTCACCACCAGCACCTGTGCCAGCGCGGTCCAACCCCAGTGTGCGAGCTGTGGCAGGGCCAGCATCGGCGCGAGCGCCAGCAGCGCCACCAGCCGCAAGGTCGGCACCTTGCCCCAGCGGTCGGCGAGTCGGCCCAGCAGTTGCGAGCTGATCAACGTGGCCAGACCGCCGACGAGGTAGATCATCGGCACCTGCGCGGTGGTCAGGCCGAGGTTGGTGGTGGTGAACAGCGTGATGTAGGGAATCATCGTGAAGCTGCTGAACACCATCAGCACCGTCAGCGCAAATGCCCGCCAGTGGTTGCGCACGCCGAGCACCTGCCGCAGTTGCTGTGCCGTGCTCCCTCCGGCGCCTCGGGCAGTGAGGTGGCCGGTCATGCGTGGCACCAGCCGGCTCGCCGCCCCCCAGATCAGCACCGACACCGCCGGCAGCGCGAGGAAAGGCGCGTGCCAGCCATGGCTGTTGGCCAGCCACAGCGAAGCCGGCACCCCCGCGACCGTCGCCATCGAGAACGCCGCCATCACCATGCCCATCGCCGCCCCGCGCCGCTCGAAGGGCACTGCGTCGGCCACGATCGTCTGCACCAGCGACCCCAGCACCCCGCCGAACAGCCCGGCGGCCACCCGCGCCGCCATCAGCGTGTGGAAGGTCGGCGCCAGACCGCACGCCAGTGTTGCCACCGCCAGCCCCGCGAACAGGATCAGCAGCAGCCGGCGGCGCTCGAAGCGGTCGATGTAGGTCGTGGCGGCCAATCCGGAAACACCCGCTGCGAGGGTGTAGGCAGCGATCAGCAGCCCGAATTGCGCGTCGCTGATGCCGAAGATCACCGTGAGCTGTGGCCCCAGCGGCATCATCAGCATGAAATCGACGACGTGGATGAACTGGATCGCCGCCAGGGTCAGCAACATCACACGCTCGCGGCGTGGTGTCAGGGGAAATGTGTCGGGCATGGCTTGTCCATTCGGGATGACCCGAGAGTGTGCCCAAGTTCGCGGTCTGGCGCAGGGCGGGTGCTATCATCGCGGCCGCTCCGCGCCGCATCGGCCGGGTGAAAATACCATTCAAATCAACGACTTGACACCACGGCACCGCGTCGATGCGCCTGAATTCGATCAAGCTCTCCGGCTTCAAGTCGTTCGCTGACGCGACGCATTTCCAGTTGCCGGGCCAGCTCGTCGGCGTTGTCGGCCCCAACGGCTGCGGCAAGTCCAACATCATGGACGCCGTGCGCTGGGTGCTGGGCGAGTCCAAGGCCAGCGAGCTGCGAGGCGAGTCGATGCAGGACGTGATCTTCAACGGCTCCGGCAACCGCAAGCCCGCCAGCCGCGCCAGCGTCGAACTCGCGTTCAGCAACGACGCCGGGCGGGCGGGCGGCTCGTGGAACCAGTACGCCGAGATCGCCGTCAAGCGCGTGCTGACCCGCGACGGCAACAGCCAGTATTTCATCAACAACCAGCCGGTGCGCCGCCGCGACGTGCAGGACGTGTTCCTCGGGACGGG
>JBEEMX010000122.1:0-8406 GCA_041192465.1 Pseudomonadota bacterium
GCAAGTTCCAGCCGGGACTTCTGCAAGGCGCGGTGTATGGCGAGTGGCACGAGCTGGGCACACCACGGGAGCGGGTGTTCAACCTCTTCTACACCCAGTCGCCGCTGGCCCGCACCGGGGCGTTGAAAGAAGGCGACAGCGAGCTGACCAAGGTGCCGCTGCACTTGGCGGGCGAGCGGCCAAGTCAGCGCGTGTTCGCCCGCGCCATCGGCCCGAACCGGATCGAACTCTGCACCGCGCTGACCCTGGACGATGCCGCCCAGCCGGAGGCCCGCGAGAACCTGCGGGAGATGGACCTGCTCTGAGTCCCTGCGACCGCAGACGCCCGACTCAAGCGTCCCGGTCGCGGTCCCACCCCGTGCCATCCTCGGTCAGCATCGCGTCGAGCGGCACATCGTGCGGCTCGGCCTCCAGCCACGGGATGTAGCCGTGCGCATAGCCGATGCCCGCCGTGTACGGCATCGGGTTCAGCGACGCCAGCGTGCGGTCGTAGAACCCGCCGCCATACCCCAGCCGCACACCCCCCGGCCCGAACCCCACGCACGGCACCAGCAGCAGCTCCGGGTGGAATTCTTCCGTGTCCTTGGGTTTCAGGATCCCGTAGGCGTCCTCCTCCATCGGGCAGCCGGGGTACCAGACGTGGAAACGCAACTGCTTGGTCAGCTTGTCGATCACTGGCAGGCCGATGCGGCGCTCGGGGTCGGACTCGGTCCAGCGGTACAGCGCGGGCAGGGCGTCGAACTCGCCCTTGATCGACCAGAACGCACCGATCGTCTTCTCCTTGCGCGACAGCAGCCAGACCATCAGCACCTCCTGCAGGTGGACCGAACGCTGGTGGCGGTCGGACATGCCCATGCGTTCGGCCTGGAGCTGCTTGCGCAGGGTCTTCTTGTCGCGGGGTGGCTCGGGTAGCTTGAATGTGGAGGCAGTGGTCATCGGGTCATTCCTTCACGGGCACGGGCACCCACGCCGGGATTGTGCCGCCCGGCACCGTCCTACACTGTCGGCATGAAGCTGATTGCTGTGGTGGTTGCCGCACTGGCGGTGTGGATCGGGGGGGCGGGACAGGTTGTAGCCGCCTCGGCGCAGGCGGTGCAGGCCGAATCCCGTGCGCTGGACGAACGGCTGGTGCAGGCCCGCGAGGCGCTGCGCAAGCGCGACCGGGCGAAGCTGGTTGCGCACCGCGATGCGCTCGTCGCCGCCCGCCATCCGCTGGCGATGTGGGCCGACTACTGGGAGCTGAACAACCGCCTGTCCGAGTCGAACCAGGCCGAGCTGGACGCCTTCTACGTCCGCTGGCCCGGCACCTACGTCGAGGACCGCCTGCGCAACGACTGGCTGCTCGAACTCGGCCGCCGCCGCGACTGGCGCAACTTCGCCACCGAGTACCCACGCTTCAAGTTCAACGACGACCGCGAGGTGAGCTGCTACGCGACGCTGCTGCGCTACCACGCGGGCGACGACGTGCGCGCCACGGCCCGTGCGAGCTGGTTCACCCAACGCGATGGCGACGATGGCTGCACCCTGCTTGTCACCACGCTCTACACGGCGCGCCAGTTCAGCGCCGGCGATGTCTGGCTCAAGGCCCGCGAGGCCGCCGAGGCCAAGCGCCTCAACGCAGCGAAACAGGCGCTGACGCTGCTGGGCGAGGACGCTGGTGCGCCGCTGACCGAGTTGTTCGACCAACCGCAGCGTGCCCTCGGCCGCCGCATCGACGCCAGCAGCCGGCAAGGCGCGGAATACGCTGTCATGGCCCTGGCCCGGCTCGCCGCCAACGACCCGGTGGCCGCCGCCGCCGAGTTGCAGGACCGCTGGCAGCCCCAGTTGCCACCCGACGCCGCGGCCTGGGCCTGGGCGTCGGTGGCCCGGCAAGCCGCCATGAAGCTCATGCCCGAGGCCGACGCCTGGTTCCAGCGCGCCAGCACCCTGGCCGCCGCCGCAGGGCGAGAACGCGAGCGCGACCTCGACTGGAACGACGACACGCTGTCCTGGCGGGTGCGCTCCGCGCTGCGCGCCACCGATCCAGGGCGCTGGCAGCGGGTGCTCGACACCGTCGCCGCGATGGGTGCAACCGCGCAGGCCGATCCGACCTGGGTGTACTGGAAGGCCCGCGCCATCCACGCCACCGCCAAGTCAGGCACCGACGGCGATGCCCAGCGCACGGCGGCCAGCGTGCTGTTCGAGCGCATCGCCGGCCAGTTGAATTTCTACGGCAAGCTCGCCGCGGAGGAACTCGGCCGCCCGCAGGCGCTGCCCGCCCGTCCCGCCGCCATCACCCCGGAAGAGCGGGTCCAGGCCCATCGCCAGCCCGGCCTGACCCGTGCGCTGGCGCTGATTGCACTGGGCTTGCGCGGCGAGGGGGTGCGCGAGTGGAACTTCTCGGTGCGCGAACTGAGCGACCGCCAGTTGCTCGCCGCCGCGCAGCGGGCCTGCGACAACGAGGTCTGGGACCGCTGCATCAGCACCAGCGAACGCACCCGGCAGGAGATCGACCTGTCGCAGCGGTTCCCGACACCCTTCCGCAACGACGTGGTGGCCGCGGCGCAGGACGCGGGGATCGACCCCGCCTACGTCTACGGCCTGATCCGCCAGGAGTCGCGCTTCGTCACCGATGCGCGTTCGGGCGTGGGGGCGTCGGGGCTGATGCAGGTGATGCCGGCCACGGCGCGCTGGACCGCCAAGCGGCTGGGCATTCCCTACACCGCCGAGTCGATCACCGACAAGTCCACCAACCTGCGCCTGGGCACCGGCTACCTCAAGCTGGTGCTCGACGACTTCGGTGGCTCGCAGGCGATGGCCGCCGCGGGTTACAACGCCGGCCCGAACCGCCCGCGCCGCTGGCGGGAGGGTCCGGTGATGGAGGTGGCGGTGTGGGCCGAGAACATTCCCTTCCACGAGACGCGCGACTACGTGAAGAAGGTGCTGTCCAACGCCAGCTACTACGCGGCCGTGCTGGGCGGCAAGCCGGTGGTGGATCTGAAGAGCCGGTTGTCGCCGCTGGTCGGGCCGAGGGCGGCCGATGCACCGCCCGAAAACCGGCAACTGCCATGACAACCTCCACCAAGTCCACCATGCCTTTGCGCAGGCTCCTGGTTCTCGGCGGCACCGGTTTTGTCGGCCGCGCCTTCGTGGCCCGCTGGCTCGCCACCACCGGCACCGGAGCGGCGACGCTCTGCATCCCGACCCGCCGCCGTGTGCGCGGTCACATGCTGGCGATGCTGCCCAACGTGGAGGTGGTCGAGGCCGATGTCCATGCACCCGCGCAACTCGACGCGCTGGTGCAAGGCGCGGATGCGGTGCTGAACCTGGTGGCGATCCTGCATGGCTGCCCGGCGCAGTTCGAACGCACCCACGTCACGCTGCCGCAGCAACTCGCCGCCGCCTGCCAGCGGGCAGGGGTGCAGCGGCTGGTGCAGGTCAGCGCGCTGGGCGTGCCGGACCGCGATCCCGCGTCGGCACCGTCGCACTATCTGCGCAGCAAGGCGCGGGGTGAGCAGGTACTGCGCGCGGCACCGGATCTGGACCTGACCGTGCTGCGCCCCAGCGTGATTTTCGGCGCCGAGGACCGTTTCATCCGGCTCTTCGCGCAACTGCAGGCGCTGCTGCCGGTGGTGGCGCTGGCAGGTGCGCAGGCGCGCTTCCAGCCGGTGTGGGTGGAGGACGTGGCGCGGGTGCTGGTGCGCTGTCTGCAGGACCGCTCGACCATCGGGCAGACCATCGAGTGCGCCGGGCCGGAGGTGCTGACGCTGGCGGAGCTGGTGCGGCTGGCGGGACGCTGGAGCGGCCATGTGCGGCCGGTGTTGCCGCTGCCAGACTGGGCGGGACGACTGCAGGCGCGCGCGCTCGGGCTGTTGCCGGGCGAGCCGTTGATGTCGTGCGACAACCTCGACTCGATGCGCGTGCCCAATGTCGCCACTGGGCAGCATCCGGGCTTGGCCGAGCTGGGCATCACACCAGGCGCGATCTCGGCCGTCATGCCCCCTGTGCTGCGCCGCGACTGAATGCGCCCGCGGTGATCAGTGGCTGCGACGGCGGCGGCTGACCATGCCAAGCACGCCCAGACCGGCCAGCAGCATGGCCATCGATTCAGGTTCTGGCACGGCGGTGACCATCGACTCGCTGTGGATCATCAGGTTGTAGTTCCAGCCGGAGTGGCCGCCACCGTCGAAATCATTCCAGCCCATGCGGTAGCCGGAGACGGCTGCGTAATAGGTGCCCGGCGCGAGCTGGTAGGAAAACGACAGGAACTTGCTCGCGGAGCTGTTGTCGTCGAACGCACTCGCCAGCAACTGGTTCGGCAGGCCGTTGTCGAACAGCCCGATGACCGGCTTGTCGCTGGCATTCGGGGTTTCGATCGTCAGCGTGGCCAGTTGGGCGGCGCTGACCTCGAAGCGGAAGAAGTCGGCCGAGCCGCCGCCACCGCCATCGGTGACACCCGCTTCGTACCTGCGGGCACCCGAAATGAACAGGAAACCGCCTGGCGCGAGCGTGCCCACCGCCTCGGCGATCGAGGGGGCGTCATTGGACACCCCGGTGCTCTGTTCCTGCTCGATGTAGGCGTGTGCCGACACGGCGCTGCCGAGCAGCAGGACGGTCAGCGCGCACCGCGTTGCGGTGGATTGAATGGTCATGGTGGAACTCCCCAAAAATGCAAACACGGGCGCAGGCACTTCAGTTGCAAATATTAAACATCTGGTACCAAACGGTGCCGATGCATCATTGAACCACTTCGTCACATTTGCTGCCTATCCCTGGCTCGCGGGTCAAAATATGAGAAATGCAGCACGCGGCGCAACTTGATTCCTGTTTGAAACCTGATATGAAAAAAATGCTCGTTGGAGGGGCCGTTCGGGACATGCTTCTCGGTCTGCCTCCCGGTGACCGGGACTGGGTGGTCATCGGCTCGACCCCGGAGGAGATGGGCGCGGCGGGCTA
Organism: Pseudomonadota bacterium; assembly: GCA_041192465.1. Lineage (GTDB taxonomy): Bacteria > Pseudomonadota > Gammaproteobacteria > Burkholderiales > Burkholderiaceae_C > Sphaerotilus. Next base: position 4,936 of record JBEEMX010000122.1, read on the forward strand.
TTTGCCGGTCGGGCGCGACTTCCCGGTGTTCCTGCACCCCCAGACCCGCGAGGAATACGCGCTGGCGCGCACCGAGCGCAAGACCGCGCCGGGCTACCACGGCTTCTCCTTCCGCGCCGATCCGGACGTGACGCTCGAAGAAGACCTCTCCCGCCGTGACCTGACCATCAACGCCATGGCGATGGACGGCGATGGCCAAGTCATCGACCCCTGTGGTGGCCAGGCGGACCTGCGTGACCGCGTGCTGCGCCATGTCGGGGCGGCGTTTGTCGAGGATCCGGTCCGTATCCTGCGGCTTGGTCGATTCCTGGCGCGCTTCACCGACTTCAGCGTGGCGCCCGAGACGCTGGCGCTGTGCCGCGAGATGGTGGCGGCGGGTGAGGTGGACGCACTGGTGTCCGAGCGGGTCTGGCAGGAACTGTCGCGCGGCTTGATGGAGGCAGCGCCGTCGCGGATGTTCGGGTTCCTGCGCGACTGCGGTGCGCTGGTGCGGCTGCTGCCGGAGGTGGACGCGCTGTTCGGCGTGCCGCAGCGCGCCGAGTACCACCCGGAGATCGATACCGGGGTCCATCTGATGATGGTGCTCGACATGGCCGCACGGCTGGGGACCACGCTGCCGGTGCGCTTCGCCTGCCTGACGCATGACCTGGGCAAGGCGACAACGCCGGCTGACGTGCTGCCGCGGCATCTCGGGCACGAGGGGCGCAGCGTGCGGCTGCTCGGGCCGCTGGCCGAGCGGTTGCGCGTGCCGGTGGAGTGCAGGGAGCTGGCCCAGGTGGTGGCCCGCGAACACGGCAACATCCACCGCAGCAGCACGCTGGACGCCGCGGCGGTGGTGCGGCTGATGGACCGCTGCGATGCGTGGCGGCGGGCCGAGCGCTTCGAGCTGACGCTGCAGGCCTGCGAGTGCGACGCGCGCGGTCGCCTGGGGTTCGAGGAGCAGGTCTACGCGCCAGCGCCGCGCCTGCGTGCCGCGCTGGTGGCGGCACTGCAGGTCAGCTCGGCCGAGGTCAGCGCCCGTGCGATCGCCCGCGGATTGAAAGGCCCTGACATCGGCCGTGCGCTGCACCAGGCCCGGGTGGATGCGGTGCAGGCCGTGTTGCCGGCCGCAGCGTAGGCCTCAGAGCCAGCGTGCCAGGGCCAGTCCGATCAGCGTCAGCAGTGCGCTGGATCCAAACGGAAAGTGCCAGCGCCGTGCGCCGATCTTCACGCTGAAGTCGCCAGGGATGTGCCCCAGCCCGATCTTCTCCAGCCAGCCGTGCAGGCCGTTGAAGACGAGGCAGGACAGCGTGAAGACGATGAGCCAGCGCATCAGAGCGTGTGGCTGCGGTCGCCCGCGCCGAAGCCGATCGCCTCGAACGACTCGGCCTCGGTGACGAAACCGATCACCTTGAACAGCTCGCCCATCTCGTGCTCGGTGACGAGCTTCTGCGCCATGGCCCGGCCGCGCAGGTCGGCGGTTTCCAGATCCGCCAGCAGCCCGCAGTTGAACAGGAAGCGTGCCTGCGAGGTGTAGCCCAGCACCTCCAGCCCGGCCTCCTGCCCGGCCAGCGCGATGGCGGTGAAATCAACGTGCGCTGTCAGGTCTTTCAGGCCGATGTCGTGCAGCGGATCGGGGTCGGCCTTGTGACCGCGGTGGCACATCAGGGTGCCGCCCGTGCGTTGCGGGTGGTAGAACTCGTGCTCCGGAAAGCCGTAGTCGATGAAAAACGCGGCACCGCGTGTCAGGCCCTCTGCCAGTGTGGACAGGAAGGCGCTGGCCTGCCGGGGCAGTTCGGTCACGGTGCCGGGGACAAAGCCGAGGTCCACTGGCGGGCGCAGGTCGGTCGGCCGGTCAGCCCAGACAAATTGCGGCGCACCCGCCACCGCGTCCAGCGCCACGCCACGCTCCTGCCACTGCGCGCCATCCCAGGCGAGGAGCACCACCGGCATCGCGTCCAGCACCTCGTTGCCGACGACCACGCCCTCGAAGGTGGCGGGCAGCGCATCGATCCAGCGCACCTTGTCGGCGAGTTGCGGCACCTCCTTGGCGAGGCGCTGGCGCTGGCGCTGGCGCAGCGTGCCGGAGAGATCGACGATGGTGTAGCGATCGACTGCGCTGCCCAGCGCGTCCAGCGTCTGCAGCAATTGACAGGCCAGCGCGCCCGAGCCGGCGCCGAATTCCCAGACTTCGCGTGTGCCGGTAGCCGCCAGCGCCTGCGCAATCTGGCGGGCCAGCGCACGGCCGAACAGCGGCGAGAGTTCCGGCGCGGTGATGAAGTCGCTGCCGGACGAGGGCAGGGCGCCGAATTGCCGGTCGCCGCCGCTGTAGTAGCCCAGGCCGGGCTGGTACAGCGCCATCGCCATGAAGCGCTCGAAGCCGATCCAGCCGCCGCAGCGGCGGATCTCGTCGGCGATGAGGGCGGGCAGCGGGTCGCTGGCTACACTGGGGATCGAGGCGGTGGCGGTGTTCACCGGCCGATTGTAGAAAGGTAGCCAGTTCCCCCATGTCCACCACCCGCGGCACCCAGATCCTGACCCTCACCGGCCTGCGCTTCGACGCCAGCCTCGGCATCCTCGACCACGAGAAAACCGCCCCGCAGCCCATCGCCGTGGACGCGGAACTCAACCTCGGCACCCAGCTCCTCACCCCGCCGGACGACGACCTGTTCCACGTCCTCGACTACCGCCGCGTGCGGACGATCATCATCGACGAGTGCCGCGCCCAGCACGTCAACCTGCTGGAGAGCCTCATCGGCAAGGTCGCGGCGCGGCTGATGGACCTGCCGGGCGTGCTCGGCGTGCGGGTGCGCATCGCCAAGCTGGAGATCTTCGACGACTGCGAAGTGGCGATCCGGGTGGAGACCGGGCAATGGTAAATCCGCATCCTCCCGCCGAGCGCCGCACCTCCGTCGAGACCCACAAGCTCTCCAAACGCCTGCACCGCCTCGTCGGCCAGGCGATCCGCGACTACGCGATGATCGAGGACGGCGACCGCGTCATGGTCTGCCTCTCGGGCGGCAAGGACAGTTACGGGCTGCTCGACATCCTGCTCAACCTGCAGCAGCGCGCCCCTATCCAGTTTTCCATCGTCGCGGTCAACCTCGACCAGAAGCAGCCCGGTTTCCCGGCGCACATCCTGCCGGACTACCTGACGCGGCTCGGGGTCGAGTTCCACATCGAGAACCAGGACACCTACTCCGTCGTCAAGCGCCTGATTCCCGAGGGCGCCACGATGTGCAGCCTGTGTTCGCGGCTGCGGCGCGGCATCCTGTACCGGGTGGCCGATGAGCTGGGTGCCACCAAGATCGCACTGGGCCACCACCGCGACGACTTCCTTGGCACCGTCTTCCTGAACATGTTCTTCGGCGGCAAGCTCAAGGGCATGTCACCCAAGCTGGTCAGCGACGACGGCCGCCACACCGTGATCCGCCCGCTGGCGCTGGTTGCCGAGACCGATCTGGAGCGCTGGGCCGCGCACCGCGAATTCCC
>JBEEMX010000123.1:0-8265 GCA_041192465.1 Pseudomonadota bacterium
CTACGTCACGGTGTTCTCGATGTGGCTGGGTTTCTTCGCCTGGTACCGCGGGCTGGCGCTGGGCGGCATGGTGCGGGTCAGCCAGGTGCAGATGGTGCAACCCTTCCTCGCGCTCCTGCTGGCGGTGCCGGTGCTGGGCGAACCGTTGCAGGTGATGACGCTGGTGTTTGCTGCTGCGGTGGTCGCGGTGGTGTTCATCGGGAAGAGAATGTCGGTCCACAAGGAACCACGCGCATGACTTTTGAACTCCCCCTCTGGAACCCCGCCCGCCGCGCGGCGCGGATGAACCCGTCCATCCTGCGCGAGATCCTCAAGGTCACCGACCGGCCAGGCATCCTGTCGATGGCGGGCGGCCTGCCGTCGCCGGACACCTTCCCTGTCGAGGCGATGCGCGCCGCCTGCGACAAGGTGCTGCGCGAGACGCCCCGCGAGGCGCTGCAATACGCCGCGAGCGAGGGCTTCACGCCGCTGCGCGAGTGGGTGGCGAACCACCTGCGCGGCCAGGGCATGACCGTGGACGCCGAGCAGGTGCTCATCACCACCGGCTCGCAGCAGGGGCTGGACCTCGTGGCCAAGGTGCTGGTCGATGCCAGCGCGCCGGTCGCCGTGGAGGCCCCGACCTACCTGGGCGCGCTGCAAGCCTTCGCGCCGATGGAGCCGATCTTCGCCAGCATCCCGAGCGATGCGGACGGCCCGCTGCCGGAGGCGGTGGCTGCCCTGCCGCACGACGCGCCGGGCACGCGGTTCATGTACGTGCTGCCGAACTTCCAGAACCCGAGCGGCCGTGTCATGCCCGAGGCACGGCGCGAGGCGCTGATCGCCGCGGCGAAGCAGGCCCGTGTGCCGCTGGTCGAGGACAACCCCTACGGCGACCTCTGGTACGACACCCCGCCGCCGAGGACGCTGGCGGCGCGCTGGCCCGAGGGCGTGATCTACCTGGGGTCGTTCTCGAAGGTGCTGGCGCCGGGTCTGCGCCTGGGCTATGTGGTGGCGCCGCGGGAGCTGTTCCCCAAGCTGCTGCAGGCCAAGCAGGCGGCCGATCTGCACACGCCGGGCTTCAACCAGCGCGTGGTGTACGAGGTGATCCGCGATGGTTTCCTCGACCAGCATGTCCCCACCATCCGTGACCGCTACCGCACCCAGCGCGACGCGATGCGCGAGGCCCTGACCCGCCATCTGCCCGAAGGCAGCGAGTGGACGGCGCCGACGGGTGGCATGTTCTGCTGGGTGCGTCTGCCGGAGGGCTGCGACGCCGTGGCGCTGCTGCCGAAGGCGGTGGAGCAAGGGGTGGCCTTCGTGCCGGGCGCGGCGTTCTATGCCCACGCGCCCGATCCACGCACGGTGCGCCTGTCGTTCGTGACGTTGACGCCGGACCAGATCCACACCGCCGTGGCCATCCTGGGCACCGTGCTGAAGCGCCACCTGACCGAGGACCAGCCGGAGCCGACCCCATGAGCGCCCCCATCGACCGCCGCACCGTGGTGCTCGATGTCTTCACCGCGGAGCCGCTGAAGGGCAATCCGCTGGCGGTCGTCATTGATGCCGAGGGCTTGAGCGACGCGCAGATGGCCGCCTACGCCCGCTGGACCAACCTGTCCGAAACGACCTTCCTGCTGCCGCCGACCGATCCGGCCGCCGACTACCGGGTGCGGATCTTCACGCCGGGCGGCGAGCTGCCGTTTGCGGGGCACCCGACGCTGGGCAGTTGCCAGGCGTGGCTGGATGCGGGCGGCGTGCCGCGGCAGGCGGGTGTCGCGGTGCAGGAATGTGGGGTCGGGCTGGTGCGCGTGCGGCAGATCGACGGTGCGCCGCATCGGCTCGCCTTCGCCGCACCACCCTTGCGGCGCAGCGGCCTGGCCGAGCCAGCGGTGGTTGCGCAGGTGCTGCGCGCGCTGCAGATGGGCGCGGACGCGGTGCTCGCGGTGGAGTGGATCGACAACGGTCCCGGCTGGCTGGGTGTGCGCCTGCGCGACGCGGCGGCGGTGCGCGCGCTGGTGCCGGACTTCGTGGCGATGCGCGGACTGAACGTCGGTGTGGTGGGCGCGTGGCCGGCGGGGAGTGCCGTCGATGTGGAGGTGCGGGCATTCGTGCCGGACCTGGGGGTGCCCGAAGATCCGGTGACGGGCAGCCTGAACGCCGGTCTGGCGCAGTGGCTGATCGGCGCGGGGGTGCTGCCGGCGCGCTACGTCGCCGGGCAGGGCCACGCGCTGGGACGCGATGGCCGGGTGCATGTCGAACACATCGCCGCGGGAGAGTGGGCCGGCGTGTGGATCGCCGGGGACGTGACGCGCTGCATCGCGGGAACGCTGCGGCTGTGAGCCACGGGCGTTCCGTGGGGCCTCATTCCTTGCGGTAGTTGTCGTGGCAGGCCTTGCAGGTCTGCGCGGCGCTGCCGAATGCGGTCTTCAGTTGCGCCAGATCGCCGGTCTTGGCTGCGGCGTTGAGCTTGGCCATCTCGTCCTGCATCTTGGTCATGCCGCCCTTGAACTTGTCGGCTTCGGACCAGATCTCCGGCTTGGCGCGGGTCTCGCCCTTGTCGGTTCCGGCGATGAAACCGGCGGCAGGGAGTGCGGACAGGTGGGTCAGCAGTTCGGTATTTTCGGCGGCAACCTTGGCGTCGAAGGGGGCCTTGCCGCTGGCCATTGCGCCGACGCGGCCGAAGTGGTTGGCCATCACCGTGAAGGCGGCCTTGCGGTACTTGATCGCATCTTCGGGTTTCTGGAATTGCGCGCTGGCGGGCAGGGCGGCGAACAGGCCGGCGGCGGCACTCAGGGCGATGCAGAGACGTTTCATCGGCGGAACTCCGGGTGGTTGGTGCGACCACATGGCCGCCGAGCCAGTGTAGCCTTGCGGACATGGCCGATTTGGGTGCGAGGTGAAGCGATGGAATCGACACGGAACGCAGTCACTGCGGGGCTGCACCCGGTGCGGGTGTGGGATTGGCCGACACGGCTGTTCCACTGGGCGCTGGTGCTGTGCGTGACGGGCGCGGTGGTGAGCGCCAAGATCGGCGGCAACGCGATGGCGTGGCACTTCCGGTTCGGGCTGGCGGTGCTGGCGCTGCTGGTGTTCCGGCTGGTGTGGGGCGTGATCGGCGGGCACTGGTCGCGCTTCACCAGCTTCCTCTATGCACCGACGACGCTGCTGCGCTATGCGCGCGGGCTGGCCGACCCGCAGGAGCGGCTCGATGTCGGCCACAGCCCCACGGGTGCGCTGTCGGTGTTCGCGCTGCTGGGGCTGCTGGCGGTGCAGGTGGCGACCGGGCTGGTGGCCGACGACGAGATCGCCAGCACCGGGCCGCTGATCCGCTTCGTCGAGTCCGCCACCTCGCTGGCGGCGACCTCCTGGCACAAGTCCTGGGGGCAATGGCTGCTGCTGGGGCTGGTGGTGCTGCACTTGTGTGCGATCGCCGTGTACCGTGTGGTCCACCGCAACGATCTGGTCACGCCGATGCTGGTGGGTGACAAGCAGCTGCCGCCTGCGGTGGCTGCGGCCGTGCCGGCATCGGCTGACCACGCCGGGCGCTGGGTGCTGGCGCTGGCCGCCTTGTCACTGGGTGTTGCCGCGGCATTGTGGGTGCAGGTGCAGGGCGGCTAGACTGCGCTCCATGCACGTCCCCGAGATCCGCCTGATCGTGCCGGACACCCCGGCGCTCGTCGAGGCCACGCGCGACATCTTCCGCGAGTACGCCGCCAGTCTGGCAGTCGATCTGTCCTTCCAGGGCTTTGCGCAGGAGCTGCTGGACCTGCCGGGCGAATACGCCGAGCCGAACGGCCGCCTGCTGCTGGCGCTGGTGGACGGCGCCGTGGCCGGCTGCGGTGCCTACCGCCGCATCACGGACGTGGACTACCCGAACGCCTGCGAGATGAAGCGCCTGTATGTGCGGCGCGCCTACCGCCGTTTCGGGCTGGGCCGGCAGGTGGCGCAGGCCCTCATCGACGAGGCCCGACAGGCGCGCTATTCGTCGATGCTGCTGGACACGCTCGACGACATGGAGGCGGCGCGGGAGCTGTACACCTCGCTGGGCTTCGTCGAGGTGCCGCCGTTCTATTTCAACCCGCTGCCAGGGGCGCATTACCTGTGCGTCGATCTCGACAGTCTGCACAGCCGCTACTGACACGGGTTACAGGCGGGTACCGCGTTAGCATCGCGCCCCGATTCGAACTTCCCACCCAGCGAGCCGCCATGGATGCCGATCTGATCCGCGCCGTCAGTCCCCCCTGCCTCCTTGGCGAATCGCCGATGTGGCACCCGCGTGAGCAGGTGCTCTACTGGTGCGACATCCCCGGGCGGCGCCTGCACCGGCTCGATCCAGCCAGCGGGCAGACGCAGCACTGGGACTTCCCCGTGGAGCCGGCCAGCGTGGCCCCGGCCCTCGACGGCACGCTGCGTCTGGCAATGCGCGACGGACTGTGGCGCTTCGATCCAGCGACCGGCGAGCGAGCACGTCTGGCTGCACCACCCTACGATCCGGTCACCGAGCGTTTCAACGACGGCAAGTGCGATCCGCAGGGGCGCTTCTGGATCGGCACGATCTACGAGCCGCGCGATCCACCGCTGGCGGCGCTGTACTGCTGGGATGGTGACACGCTGCGCCGACGCGCTGACGGAATCACGGTGTCCAACGGGCTGGCCTGGGGTGTCGATGGCCGCACGATGTACTGGTCCGACACCAAGGCCCATGCCGTCTACGCCTTCGATTTCGACCCGGTCGATGGGGGACTGTCCGGCCGCCGCACTTTCGCGGAGTTTGCGAAGCGTGCGCCGGGCCAGTCGCTCGACACCTACGGCGGCCGGCCGGACGGCGCAGCGGTCGACAGCGAGGGCTGCTACTGGGTGGCGATGTTCGAAGGCCAGCGGGTGCTGCGCCTGTCGCCACAAGGGCAGGTGCTGCGCGAAGTGCGGCTGCCGGTGCGCTGTCCGACGATGCCGTGTTTTGGCGGCCCCGATCTGAAGACGCTCTACATCACGACTGCGCGCGAGAAGCGTCCGCCCGAAGAACTCGCGCTGCAGCCGCTGGCCGGGTGTGTGCTGGCGATGTCCGTCGATGTGCCGGGCTTGCCGGCGCATGTCGCCGGCATGTGACCGGTGCAAGCGCAGCGTCATCGAGACGTGCGCATAATCACGTCCCGGGCAGTCACACGCTTTGATCGATGGAACAATGCACGGTTTGGAGTCGGTGTTGTATGCAGCGCACGTTTCAGGTGCGCTGGCGCGCCGAAGTGCTGATCGGCAGGAGGGACTAGCGATCAGTGGGGGTTTCCACGTACAATTGAATGGTTTTGCCGCAACTGCTCATGAAAAACGTGGATAAGCCTGCATCTCGTCCCAACAGATTGCTGGCTGGTCGCGATGACCATGCAGATGAGGATGGCCAGGATGATTTCAAGCGCCTGACGCGTGAAGAAGCGCAAGCCCTTCGCGCCGAACTGCCGCAGATTTCCGTGTGGTGGCTGATTGCCTCGCAGGCTGCAGTGGGGCTGCTGATCGCGCTGGGACTCCGGTTGGTCTTCGGGGACATGAGGCTGTTCTGGTCTGCCCTGTATGGCGCAGCCACTGTGCTTGCTCAGGCGGTCATGATGGCCATAGGAATGGCGCGGCTGTCGAATGTGAATGCGAATGTAACTGCGTTCAATTTCATGTTCTGGGAGTTATTGAAAATTGGTGTCGCACTGGCCATGATGGCGTCCGCGACAAGAATCGTGCCGGATCTGAGTTGGCTGGCGATGCTGGTCACGATGGTCGTGTGCATGAAGATGAATTGGCTGGCCCTGCTGTGGCAGGGTCGGGTGAACACCACTCGGTCGTAAGACACAAGACAACCGTTCGAGAAAATACGATGGCTGCTGAAGAACACGTTGCAGAACATGCACCGACCGCGGGTGAGTACATCTCCCACCACCTCACGCACCTGACCAGCCGGACCCAGACCGGTATCGCCGATTTCTCGTTGAGTAATCCGGTGTTCAAGGTGGATTCGCTGTTCTGGTCCATCGTGCTGGGGGTGCTGGGCTGCTTTGTCCTGTGGCGTGTCGCTCGGAGCGTGACCTCTGGCGTGCCGGGGCGCATGCAGGCTGCGGTCGAATTCCTGATCGAACTGGTCGATACTCAGGCCAAGGGCATCGTGCATAACGAAGCCTCCCGCAAGGCAGTCGCGCCGCTCGCGCTGACCGCATTTGTCTGGATCTTCCTGATGAACGCGATGGACCTGCTGCCGCTGGATTTCATTCCCGGCATCTGGAAACTCATCTACGGTGGCGCTGGACATGATCCGGAGCACGCCTACATGCGCAGCGTTCCGACCGCCGACCTGTCCACCACGCTCGGCATGTCGATCACCGTGCTGCTGGCCTGTCTGTACTACAACATCAAGATCAAGGGCCTCAGTGGCTGGGTCGGTGAGTTGTTCTCGGCGCCATTCCATGCCCATGGCGTGATGGCTGTCGTGCTGGCTCCGATCAATTTCCTGATGCAGATGATCGAGTTTGTCGCGAAGACGGTTTCGCACGGCATGCGACTGTTCGGCAACATGTTCGCCGGTGAGCTGGTGTTCATGCTGATCGCACTGATGGGCTCGGTGGGCTTCGGCTCCTTCGGTGGTGTGGCGCTGTGGGTTGGTCAGGTGATCGCAGGCTCTGCCTGGGCCATCTTCCACATTCTGATCATCACGCTGCAGGCCTTCATCTTCATGATGCTGACCCTGGTCTATCTCGGTCAGGCGCACGACAAGCACTGATCGTCCCCCCGTCTTGAAACCTGCATTGCCGGACCGACTGGTCCGGTGGTCGGTCCCCTGTTTTCTTTCCTTTCCGTCCGTCAACAACCTCTCTTAGGAGCAATCATGGAAAACGTCCTCGGTCTCGTCGCTCTGGCCTGCGGCATCATCATCGGTCTGGGTGCTGTCGGCGCTTGCGTCGGCATCGGCCTGATGGGTGGCAAGTACATCGAAGCATCGGCTCGCCAGCCGGAACTGATGAACGAACTGCAGACCAAGATGTTCCTGCTGGCCGGTCTGATCGACGCGGCCTTCCTGATCGGCGTTGGTATCGCGATGCTGTTCGCCTTCGCGAACCCGTTCGTTCTGAAGTAATCGGTCTTTCTCGTCATACGTCACTCCCATAAACGAGAAAGGTCGAAGCCGTGAATCTGAACGCAACACTGTTGGCGCAGATCGTGGTCTTCGTGATCCTGTGGTGGTTCACGATGAAATTCGTGTGGCCGCCGATCACGAAAGCGCTGGACGATCGGGCCAAGATGGTCGCGACCGGTCTGGCTGCGGCCGACAAGGCCAAGCTGGAACTGGCGGGTGCTAACAAGCGCGTCGAGGAACAGCTGGCCCAATCGCGCAACGAGACCGCCAAGCTGCTGTCCGACGCCGAAAAGCGTGGCCAGGCCATCGTCGATGAAGCCAAGCGCCGTGCCGAGGAGGAGGGTGCCAAGATCGTCGCCGCCGCCAAGGCCGAAGCGGACCAGCAGGCCATCCATGCCCGCGAAGTCCTGCGTGACCAGGTCGCCGTCCTGGCTGTCAAGGGTGCAGAGCAGATCCTCAAGCGCGAAATCAACGCCGGTGTCCACGCCGAGCTGCTGACCCGCCTGAAGACGGAGCTGTAACCATGGCCGAACTCACTACCATCGCACGCCCCTACGCCGAGGCACTCTACCAGGTGGCCTGCAAAGGCGACGTGGCGGCCTGGGGCCAGCAGATCGAGGCTCTGTCCCAGGTGGCCCAGAACCAGCAAGTGCGCCAGTTCGCCGACAGCCCCAAGGCGTCGGACGATCAGGTGGTCGATTTGGTCACCGCCGCTGCGCAGCTTCCGCTGGACACCGGTGTGCAGAATTTTCTGCGCACGCTGGTGGCCAACGGCCGTCTCGTGGCACTGCCGGCGATCGCCGAGCAGTTCCACGCGCTGGTCAACGCCGCATCGGGCGTCGCCAATGCCGTCATCTACAGCCCTTACCCGATCGAGCCGGCACCGCTGGCCGAGGTCGTGTCGAGTCTGGAGAAACGCTTCGGTCGCAAACTTTCCGCCAGCGTCGTGCTGGAGCCAGAGTTGATCGGTGGCATCCGCGTGGTGGTGGGCGACGAGGTGCTCGACACCTCCGTCAAGGCCCGACTGGAACGCATGAAGGTGGCGCTGAGCGCTTGAATCGAATTCATCCCTGTGTCCGCCGCCGTTCCGCCGGAACGGCGTTCTGACCAGACTGGGAGCAAGCTATGCAATTGAATCCCGCAGAAATCTCTGAACTGATCAAGAGCCGCATCGA
>JBEEMX010000124.1:0-8195 GCA_041192465.1 Pseudomonadota bacterium
GACTACTCGCTGCACCGCCTGCGCCACTACACCGGCACCGCGCCCGAGCACTTCCAGAACTACGTGCTCTTCACGAACTACCAGTTCTACATCGACGAGTTCGTGCGCCTGGGCCATGAGCTGATGGCCGACGAGAACGGCGAATACACCGCCTTCGTCGAACCCGGCAACGTGCTGACCCGCCGCACCGGCCTGCCCGCCGAGCCAGGCGACGAGCTGGGTGCCCCGCCGCCGCGCCTGCCGCAGATGCCGGCCTACCACCTCAAGCGCCACGGCCACAGCGGCATCACGATGGTCAACATCGGCGTCGGCCCGAGCAACGCCAAGACCATCACCGACCACATCGCCGTGCTGCGCCCGCACGCCTGGCTGATGCTCGGCCACTGCGCCGGGCTTCGCAACACGCAGCAGCTCGGCGACTACGTGCTCGCCCACGGCTATGTGCGCGAGGACCATGTGCTCGACGAGGAGCTGCCGCTGTGGGTGCCGATTCCGCCGCTGGCCGAGATCCAGGTCGCGCTCGAATCGGCGGTGGCCGAGGTGACGCAACTCTCCGGCTACGAGCTGAAGAAGATCATGCGCACTGGCACCGTCGCCTCCACCGACAACCGCAACTGGGAGCTGCTGCCGCATCCGGGTCCGGAACGCCGCTTCAGCCAGAGCCGCGCCGTGGCACTGGACATGGAAAGCGCCACCATCGCCGCCAATGGCTTCCGCTTCCGGGTTCCCTACGGCACGCTGCTGTGTGTCTCCGACAAACCGCTCCACGGCGAAATCAAGCTCCCCGGCATGGCCAACCATTTCTACCGCGAGCGGGTCGATCAGCACCTGCGCATCGGCATCCGCGCCATCGAGATCCTGCGCCACCAGGGCCTGGACCACCTGCACAGCCGCAAGCTGCGCAGCTTCGCCGAGGTGGCGTTCCAGTAGCCGCACCGCTACAGTCGCCCCGCCCCATGGAGCTGGATGTCCGCACGCTGATGGTCGTGTTCACGGTGAACGTCTTCGCCGTGGCACTCGCCTTGCCGGCCATCATGGGTTGGAACGTGGGACCGGCCGCGCGCCAAGCGGTGCTGTCCACACTGCTGCAGGCCGGTGGCTGGTTTTTCCTGGTGTTGTCCACCTTCTGGCGAAACCAGTGGCAGGACCAAGCCTGCTCGGTGCTCGCCATGGCAGGCATGTCGGCCAGCCTCGTCCTGCTGTGGCAAGCGATGGGCCTGTGGACCGGACGGCTCCAGGTGCGCTGGCCCATGTGGCTGCTGACCGTGCTGATGACCCTCGGTTACGGTGTCGGTTTCGACCACTACCCCTGGCGTGTCGGGCTGGCCAATGGCGTGCTGGGACTGCAGATGGGGATGGTCGTGTTTGCCGTCAGTCGGCACAGCCCGCAAACCGGCTGGCGCTGGCGTGCGCTGATCGGGCTGTGCATGGGCGCCACCGCCACCGTGACCTTCTGGCGCGGCATCCTCGGCGCCTTCTTCACCGCGTCCTACCCGTTCCTGACCGCACCGCATCCCGTCAACAAGGCAGCCGCTCTCGTGAGCAACCTGTCGCTGGTGCTGACGACGGTGGCCCTCTTGCTGGCCTACCGCGAAGAAGCGGAACGGGCACTGCAGGCCCAGGCCATCACCGACGGTCTGACGGGCCTGCTCAACCGCCGCGCCTGGACCGAACGCGCCGAGGCGCTGCTGGCCGACGCGCAACGCTACGGCTATCCGCTGGTGGCGGTGATGATCGACATCGACCACTTCAAGCGCATCAACGACGAGCGCGGCCACGCCCAGGGCGACCGGGCACTGCAACTGCTCTCCCGGCTGCTGCGGGAAGAATTGCGCACGGGTGATCTGGCCGGACGCTACGGCGGCGAGGAGTTCTGCGTCCTGCTCAGCCACACCCGCGAGGGCCAGGCGCTGTCGCTTGACCAGCGACTGCGCCAGTGTCTGCGGCTGCAATCGGCGCAGGATCTGGATTTCCCGCTCGAATACAGCGCCGGTCTCGCCGCGATGGGCAAGAAGGACCAGACCCTCGACAGCCTGCTGCACCGCGCCGACGAGGCACTCTATGAAGCCAAGCGCGCCGGCCGCGGGCAGGTCGTGCTGGCACCGCGCGAAACCGCCAAAGTCCACGCCTGAAACGCCACAGCCATGCACCTTCACCACCTCCTTGGTACCGCCCTTCCTCTCCTGCAGGCACCCATGGCCGGTGTGCAAGGCAGCGCGCTCGCCGTCGCCGTGTCCAACGCCGGTGGACTGGGCGCGCTGCCTTGCGCGATGCTCGGGCCGGATGCACTGCGGCAGGAACTTGCGGCCATCCGCGCACAGACCGACCGACCGTTCAACGTCAACTTCTTCTGCCACACCCCGCCCGAGCCGGATGCCGAGCGGGAAGCGGCCTGGCGCACCACACTGGCCCCTGCCTACACGGAGTTCGGCATCGACCCGATGGCCATCCCCGCCGGGCCAGGGCGGCGACCGTTTGACGCCGAAAGCGCCGACATCCTCTCCTCCTTCGCACCGCCAGTGGTGAGTTTCCATTTCGGGCTGCCATCGCCCGAGCTGCTGGCGCGGGTGCGTGGCTGGGGAGCCAAGGTACTGTCGTCGGCGACCACGGTCGAGGAAGCGCGCTGGCTGGAGGCGCACGGAGTGGATGCCGTCATCGCGCAGGGACTCGAAGCCGGTGGGCACCGCGGCCACTTCCTGTCGGACGACCTGACGCGGCAGATGGGCACTTTCGCCCTGCTGCCGCAGATCATCGCGGCGGTGAAGGTGCCAGTGATCGCCGCGGGCGGCATCGCGGATGCGGCGGGCGTGGCCGCGGCAATGGCGCTGGGCGCAGCGGGAGTGCAGGTGGGCACGGCGTATCTGCTCTGCCCAGAGGCAACCACCAGCGCCGTCCACCGCGCTGCACTGAAAAGCGCAGCGGCGCGCCACACGGCCCTCACCAACCTGTTCACCGGCCGGCCCGCGCGCGGCATCGTCAACCGGTTCATGCGCACGCTGGGGCCCCTGAACGACGCGGTGCCGCGGTTTCCGCTGGCAACAGCAGCGATCGCGCCACTGCGCGCCCGGGCCGAGGCGCTGGGGTGCAGCGATTTCTCACCGCTGTGGTCGGGGCAGAACCCAAATGGGTGCCGTGAAGTGCCCGCAGCCGAGTTGACGCGCGCGCTGGCACGCCCGCTGCGCTAGACGGCCCATTTCACCCGACTTCGAGGTGTCTCCATGACGCTGCAGTCCTACCCGCTGGCAGTGCTGCGTCGGTTGCGTACACGCTGGACGCTGTGGCGCGCCGGCCCGCAGGTGCGCGCCGGACAGGATTTGCACCTCGGTGCCCGCTGCCGACTGTGGGCGCCGGAGCGGCTGGTCGTCGGGCGGGCGGTCTACATCGGCAAGGATGTACACATCGAGTGCAACGCCGAGATCGGGGACTTTGCGCTGATCGCCGACCGCGTGGCGCTGGTCGGGCGGCAGGACCATGATTTCCGCGTCTGCGGCGTGCCGATGCGCTTCACGCCGCAGATCTCGCCGACGATGGCGGTGATGCCAGCCAGCGTCGATCCGGAGTCCAATGTCGTGCGGATCGGCTGCGATGTCTGGCTGGGATTCGGCTGCCTCGTGCTGACGGGTGTGCAGATCGGCCGCGGCGCCATCGTCGCCGCCGGAGCGGTGGTGGCCGCCGATGTGGCAGCCTACGACATCGTCGCTGGCAATCCGGCGCGACAGATCGGTCGGCGCTTCGACAGCGACGCTGCCATCGCCGAACACGAGCGCCGCATCCGACTGGGAGAATTCCGGCTGTCGGAGCGTGGCGACGCCCACTGGACCGTTCGACCTGGAGCCTGAAACCCGACGCCGTCGCCGACTACACCGACTGGGCCGACCGCATGAGCACACTGGCGCGCACCATGCCCGGCCACGTCTCGCACAAGGGCTTCACCGCCGCGGACGGCGAGCGGGTCACCATCGTCGAGTTCGACTCCGAAGAGTCGATGCACGGCTGGGCGACCCACCCGGAACACGTCGCCGCGAAGAAGAAGGGCCGCGCCGAGTTCTATGCCGAATACTCGATCCAGATCTGCACCGAGCAGCGCGCGTCCCGCTTCAAGGCAGAATGAGCTTCAACGCTGTTCCCAGGCGCTCCACCCCCACCACACGACCAAGCCCCACAGCGCGATGACCAGCGCCGCGCCGAACAGGCTGCGCGGCCGGCCCTGTCGGGCCGCGACCCAGGCGTCCGCCTGCTGGCGGCAGTCGGCCAGCACCCCGTCCGGCAGCAACCGCACCGTCAGCCAGATCAGCCCCGGCAGCAGCAGCACATCGTCCAGGTAGCCCAGCACCGGGATGAAATCCGGGATCAGGTCGATCGGACTGAGCGCGTAGGCAACGACCAGCCACGCCAATGCGCGGGCCAGCCACGGCGTGCGCGCATCGCGCAGGGAAAACCAGAGCGTCAAGCCGTCGCGCTTGATGCGGGCGGCCCAGGTGCGGGCGGTGTCAAGGAGCTTCATGTTGGCCCCATGGTCGCACAGGCTGAAACGGGCGGGGACACACGCTTGTTGCACCCGGCCAATCGGCGTACGCTGGCGTTTCCCACCCACCCAGACAGTGCTTGACCGCTGTCAGCGGCCCGGCGCTGAGGAGACAGACCATGTCAAGCCCAGCCCACGGCGGCACCGTGTCCGGTGTCGCCGTTTCCTCCGCCAATTCCGCGCCCTCCCCGGTTTCCCACCTCCGCACGCTCGCCCTCGTCGGCCCCGCCGCCGCCGGCAAGACCACCCTCGCCGAAGCCCTGCTGCAGCAGGCGGGCATGGTCGGCGCCGCCGGCAGCGTCGAGCGCGGCAGCACCACCAGCGACTTCGACCCGATCGAGCGCCGCATGCAGCACTCGCTGCACACCAGCGTGCTCCACCTCGACCACCAGGGCCTGCGCATCCACCTGCTCGACACCCCCGGCAGCGCCGATTTCATCGGCCAGTCGCTGCCTGCGCTCGAAGCGGTGGAAACCGCGGCCGTCGTCATCAACGCGGCCACCGGCATCGAGCCGATGGCGGTGCGGATGATGGCGT
Organism: Pseudomonadota bacterium; assembly: GCA_041192465.1. Lineage (GTDB taxonomy): Bacteria > Pseudomonadota > Gammaproteobacteria > Burkholderiales > Burkholderiaceae_C > Sphaerotilus. The sequence continues at coordinate 5,063 of JBEEMX010000124.1, forward strand.
GGGCCGCCGAGCGGCAGCTCGACCGGATGGTCATCGTCAACCGCATCGACGTGCCCGGCTTCGATGCCGCCGCCCTGCTGGCCGAACTCCAGGCGGCATTCGGCCGCGAGTGCCTGCCGCTGAACCTGCCCGCCAATGGCGGCCGCGAGGTGGTGGACTGCTGGTTCGCGCCCGAGGCCACGCCGGGGCATGAGGCGGACTGTTCTTCGGTGGCCGCGGCGCACCGGGCGCTGGTCGAGCAGGTGGTCGAAGTGGATGGCGATTTTGTCGAGCGCTATCTGGAAGAAGGCGATGTCGATGCCAGCGAACTGCACGCGCCGCTGGAGCAGGCGCTGCGCGAAGGCCACCTGATCCCGGTCGTGTTCGTCTCGGCCAAGATGGGCACCGGCGTGGCCGCGCTGCTCGACGTGATCGCGAAGCTGCTGCCCGATCCGTCCGAAGGCAATCTGCCCGATTTCTACAAGGGCGAAGGCGCCGCGGCGAAGTTGATGCACGCCCGGGTCGATCCGGCCGCGCACGTGCTGGCGCAGGTGTTCAAGGTCACGATCGACCCGTATGTCGGCAAGCTGGGCATTTTCCGCATCCACCAGGGCACGGTGACGACCAACAGCCTGCTGTACGTGGGCGACGGGCGCAAGCCGTTCAAGGTCGGGCACCTGTTCCTGCTGCAGGGCAAGACCCACACCGAGATCCCGAGCGCCGGGCCGGGCGACATCGTGGCCGTCGCCAAGGTGGACGAGATCGCCTTCGACGCCGTGCTGCACGACGCCGCCGGGGACGACCACATCCACCTGAAGCCGCTGCCTTTCCCGGTGCCAGTGCATGGCCTGGCGCTGAAACCGAAGCGCCACGGCGACGAGCAGCGCCTGTCGGAAGTGCTCGCCAAGCTGGCGGCCGAAGACCCGTGCCTGCGCGTGGAGCAGGTCGCGAACACGCACGAGACCGTCGTCTACGGCCTGGGCGAGTTGCACCTGCGGGTGCTGCTGGAGCGGCTGCGCGAGGGCTACCGGGTCGAGGTGGAGACCGCGCCGCCGCGCATCGCCTACCGCGAGACCATCACCGCCCCGGCGCAGGCGCAGTACCGCCACAAGAAGCAGAGCGGCGGCGCGGGCCAGTTCGGCGAGGTCCACCTGCAGGTCGAGCCGCTGCCACGGGGCGCGGGTTTCGAGTTCCTGGACGTGGTCAAGGGCGGCGCGATCCCGGGGCAGTTCATCCCCGCGGTGGAAAAGGGCGTGCGCCTGGCGATGGACGCGGGCGTGATCTCCGGGCACCCGGTGGTGGATGTGCGCGTGACGGTGCTCGACGGCAAGCACCACAGCGTGGACAGCAAGGAAATCGCCTTCGTCACCGCGGGGAAGAAGGCCTTCGTCCTCGCCATGCGCGAGGCGCAGCCGGTGGTGCTGGAGCCGGTGGTGGACGTGGAGATCTCGGCGCCCGAGGCCATGATCGGCGACATCACCGGCGACCTGGCGGCACGGCGGGGCGAGGTGCGCTCGACGACGCCGCAGATGGGTGGACTGGCCAGCGTGAAGGCCCGGGCGCCGCTGTCGGAGCTGTCGGGCTACCAGTTGCGGCTGAATGCCCTGACCCGCGGCGAGGGGCACTACACGCTGGCGCTGTCGCACCACGATGCAGTGCCGCCCGCGGTGCAGGCGGAGATGGTCAAGGGCTGGCAGCTCCGCGACGAGGACTGAACCGCCGATCAGGCGATCAGGCGGTCAGAAATAGCCCGGCTGGCGGTAACCGCGCGACGTGAGTTCGCCCTGCACCGACACCGACGGCGACACGGGTGCATCGAGTGCGTGCAGCGTGCCCAGCCCTTCACCGGCGGCCAGCGTGCCGTCGGCATTGGCGTCGAAGAGCGTGGTGGTGGCCGAGCAGGCGGTGGTCGGCGCGTAGGTCAGGCGGCTCGCCGTGGCGACGAACGCGGACGCGGTGCCGGTGAGCGTGGCGGTCTGCGACTGGAACAGCGCGGCCGGCGTGTGGCGATTGCCCGGACCCGCCCAGTTGCAGACCATGCCCAGCAGGCTGCCGTCGGTGGTGGCCAGGTCGGCGCTGAAGGCGAAGTAGCCCTGCACGGTGCGGGTGTCGGTGCCGCTGTCGTAGGTGGCGGTCGCCGCCAGCGCGCGGGCGTGGCTGTCGCCGGTGCCGGCCTGCCAGGCGTAGAGGAACTGGCCGGCGCCGGTGCTGCGGTCGTAGGTGCCGCCGAAGCGGTCGAAGCTGCCGCGCCAGCCGGTGGACGTGCCGGCGACCACGGCGCTGGCGGGCGCACCTGCGGCGAGCTGCATGGCCGGATCGAGTTCTCCCGCGGCAGTGAAGGCCGCGACCTGACCGGCGTGGTCGGCATCGGCCAGGTCGGCCGGTGCGCCGCAGTACTGGCCCGAGCGGGCGCCGAAGTCGATCTGGTCGGCGAGGCGGCTGTAGCGCACGGTCGTGACGTGGGCACGCTGGTAGCGGCCACCGCTCATCCGGTCGCTGCAGCCGAAGGCGGCGTCGGTGCCGAGGTCGAAGCCGGTCACGCGCAGCACGCCGCTGTAGGCCGTGGCCGAGGCGCCGGGCCGGTGCTTCAGCACGATCTCGCCGCTGCGGGCGGAGGCACCGGTGCCCTTGCTGACGGCGAGGCGGTAGGTGTAGGTCTTGCCCAGCGCGTCCAGCGACACCGTCGCCGCATGCACGCTCAGGCCGGTGAGCGCCGGCAGTGCGGCCAGCACGGTGGTGAACGGCGCGGTCAGATCGGTGCGGAAGCCCGCAGCCGGCATGGCCAGCAGACCGCCGGACCCGGCGATCGTCGCGCGCATCGCCGCCATGAGCAGCAGGCCCTGGCGGGTCTTGTGCTTCACGCCGGACGTGCGTTCGTTGAGCTGCGCCACCACGCAGGGCTGGCTGCTGCTGGCGTCGGTCGGCAGCCACAGGCCAAGATCACCGCCGGGCAGCAGGCCGGATTCGGTCCCGGTGCCGTCCTCGTGGTTGGCGTAGAGCATCTGCGGGCCGTAGCAACCGGCGTTTCCCCCCTGCTGGAACAGGTTGCCGAAGCTGACCAGCCCGGCCAGCGACACGCTGGTGTCGCCAGCCAGCACCGCCTCGATGCGGGCCGCCATGTCGGTCAGCTCGGCCCGGCCGGCGCCTGCCCCCA
>JBEEMX010000125.1:0-8184 GCA_041192465.1 Pseudomonadota bacterium
ACCTGAAGGTCGTCGCCCGCGTGACCACCGACGTGCGGGTACTGGCCGACGAAACCGATCTCGACCGTGTCTTCGCCAACTTGTTCGAAAACGCCCGGCGCTATGCCCAGACTGAGGATGGTGTCGCGCGGGTCACTGTGACCTATGCACGCTCGGGCGAGTGGGTGCTGGTCAGTGTGCGCGATGAAGGCCCGGGAGTGAGTCCGGAGCAGCTGGCGCGGCTGACCACACCGTTCTACCGCGGTGACAAGGCACGCACCCATACCCACAGCACGGGCGCTGGTCTCGGCCTCGCCATCGTGGACAAGACGGTCACGCGCATGGGTGGGCAACTGGAGCTGAGCAATGCCTCCGGTGGCGGTTTCGTGGCTTATGTGAAGCTGCGCAAGGCGCCCTGACCTGCGCGACCGGCCACAGGGTCAGCGGCCTTGGCCGTGGTGTGGCTCAGTGCATGCAGTCGAGCAGCGACTGCCGCAGCTCCACCCCGCTCAACTGCTTCTCCGCCGCCGCGGCACGGCAACCGGCCATCTTGGCGCCACGGTTCTGCATCCGGTGCGCGTTGTAGGCGTCGCTGGCGCGGGCGTCGGCATGGGCGCCCGCACTGGGGCGGGGTTGCTGCAGCACGCCAGGCGTGGGTCGCGGCGGCTTGCTGGGGGCGGGCGCGTTTTGTGCCGTGGCCACGCCGGCACAGGCGATGGCCAGCAGGCTGATCAGGAGGATTTTCATGGGGGTTGGCCTTCTTCGGTCAGTGGTCGGGGCAGTGGTCGGGGTCAGTCTTTGGAGCGCGGCACGAGGCCCAGGTATTCGGCGACGAGCTGGTCCGGGCTGACAAAGCCTTCGAGCCGCACCCAGGGCTGCCCCGGCGCCGCGCGCAGGAACGTCAGCGGCACATGGTTCATCTTGTCGCCGCGCCAGGCGTCGAAGGCACGCTGCACCGCCACGCTGTCCTCGGCCGTGCCGGTGTAGTGCGGCCAGACGCCGGCGCCGCCGAAACGGCGGGCGTAGGCGGCCAGCTTGCGCGGCGAATCCTGCTCGGGATCGATCGAGACGGACAGCATGTTCACCCGCTGGCGCTCCTCGGGCAGCCGCTCGCGGAACTGCATCAGCACCTGGCTGCCGACCGGGCAGATGGCATTGCAGGTGGTGTAGATGAAACTGAGCACGACCGGCCGGCCATCGTCCACCGCCCGCCGCAGGCCCACCCGCCGCCCATCGTGGCCCATGAGCGGCACATCGGGCAAGGCGTAGGCGGCGGTGGTGCGCTGCACCGCGGACGGCGGAGCGGCGGCTGCGGTGGCGTGGCCACTGTGGGCGATGGCGCTGGTGCTGGTGACACAGCCCAGAGCCAGCACCAGCACCAGTGCCAGCGACAGTGCCGGTGCGGCCCGGGTGTTCCAAGGGTTCCACGGCATCAGGGTACCTGCGCAATCATCCAGGGGGTTTCGGGCACCAGCGTCTGCAGGTCGGCGCCGAAGCGCAGCAACTGGGCGCCCTTCGAAGCGATCCGCTGCCCCGGCCCGAGGCTCAGGCGGGGGTAGACGGTGGTGCTTTCCTTGCGGGTGGGCGCCAGCTCCGTGCGGCCCGGCAGAGGCCGAGGCAGGTAGTCACGCTGCGCCATCGGACGCGGCCCCTGCACCCGGTCCACGGCGCCCGCCTGCGGACGCACCAGCACCAGCTCCCGCGCCTCGTCCTCCGCCCGCGACGCTTCGCGCAGGCTGAGCAGGCTCTCCGCCCGTTCGAGCAAGTAGTCCCGGTGCAGGTTGTCGAGCATCTCGACCAGCGTGTCGTTGAGGTAATCGATGGCGAAATACACCTCGGCCTGCAGCACCTCGTCGGTCAGCGGGAGCTGGCGCACCTGGAGCCATTGCCGGAAGTAGGTCATGCCGGCCTGTCGCCGCGCTGGCAACTGGTAGGGATAGACCAGATGCAGCCGTGTGCGCCAGGCGACCGGGAACACGTCGGTGCGGCCACGGGCGAGCTGGCCGGAGAAGTAGACGGCGCCGGGCGGTGGTGGCTGCGCGCCCAGCCGTTCGATCTGCGCTGGCCGCAGCCAGGCGACCACGGTGTCGTTGGCCGACGCGGGCGGTGGCGCGGCGCTGCTGGCCGGATCGAGGTAGTGCGTGGTGCTGGCGATGCCCGCCTCCCGCAGCGCCTTGTCGAGTGCCTGCGCGGCGGTGCGGCCGGTGGCGTCGTCGGTGGCCCACTGGAGCACCTGCGCCGGGCGGTTCGGGGCGGACAGCAGGTGCTGCGCCAGCGTGGCCGCCTCCAGCGCGATGCCGCGGGAGAAGTAGACCGAATAGCGGTCGTCGTCCGATTCCGGCGGTGGGGCCTCGACGCTGGGGAACCAGCACGGCAGCGCCTGCGCCTCGCAGAACTGGTGGACCGGCGCCCAGACGCCCTGCCCCAGCCCCGACACCAGGGCGAACACCGGGTTGGCCGCATAACGGTGCGCGAGCTGCGCGGGCCACTGTTCGGGCGGGCCATCGAGCTGCCAGACCTCGAAATCCCAGTAACGCTCCGTGCCGAGGATCATCTCGGCCGCGCTCGACATCGACCGCTGACCCGGCACGAAGTTGCTGTTCTTCTGGGCCACCGCAGCTTGCACCGTGTCCAGAAAGACCTGCCGGCGCGCGGGCTCGACATCCGGCGTGATGACCGTGGCCAGCCGCAGGCGCTTGTCCACCACGCCGGGCGACCAGTCCGAGGACAACTGCCGCAAGTAGGTGGTGAGGACCGCCAGGTCGGCGTCGCCCAGGGTGTAGCGCGGCATGAGCGTGTCCAGGGAGCGACCACTGATGTGCCGCCCGTCGCGCAGTGCCGCTGCCAGCGATTCGGCGGTGTAGGGCGCGTGCCGCTCATTGAAACTCTTGATGGTGCGCAGGTGCATCTGCACCACCGCCCGCCGGTCCTGGTCGAACAGGTAGCGCCCCGTGATCGGGCTGATCTGCACCGTGCCCTCGACCGAGCCGAGTCCACTGGGTCGGTGGCATTGGACGCAGGCCGCCGCCTCGCCCGTCAGCTCCAGCCCCTGGCGGCGCGCGGTGAGCAAGCCGCCCGACGGCAGCACGCCCTCCACGTACAAGCGCCGTCCCGCCGCCACGGTGGCCGGGTCCGCCTTGGCTTCGCTGCGCCACGCGGCAGAAGGTGCGGGGCTGTGCTGTTGCCGCATCGGCCCTTGCTGGGTCAGCGGCACCTGGGCGCTGGCCGATCCGGTCACTGCCGCGGTCCACGCCAGCACCATACCGGCCAGCCAGCCGAAACGGTGGCCTGGGCGGCAGGGGATGGTCCTGTCGGTGGTCATGGTGGCGCTGGCGCGGTCAGCGCAGGATGTCGATCAGCTCGACCGTGAATACCAGCGTCTCGTTCGGCCCGACCGTGCCCCCGACACCCCGCTCGCCATAGCCCATGTGCGGCGGCACGACCACCTCGTAGCGGGCGCCGGGTGTCATGTGGCGCAGCGCCTCGCGCCAGCCAGGGATCAACTGGGTGACATCGAGCGTGGTGGATTTGCCCGTTTCCGTGGCGTCGAACTCGCTGCCATCAATCAGCGTGCCGCGGTAGGCAACGCGCACCAGGCCGTCTTCCCGCGGGTGGACGCTGCCGCGACCGGCCTGCAGTTCGCGCAGCAGGACTTGGCTGGGCAGCACCTGCACACCGGAGCGGCGTCGGTAGTCGGCCATGTAGGTCTCGCCGCGCTGGCGGTTGCGGGCGGCGAGTCCGACGCGGTCGGCGGCGAGCTTGCGCTGGATGTCGGCTTGCATCGAGGCCACGGCCAGCTTCAGCTCCTTTTCGGGCAGCGCAGTGCGCTCGCCGGCGGCGGCATCGCGCAGCCCCTGGGCGATCTGGGCAACATCGAAGACCACATCGCTGCGGATCAGGTTGCGCACGGTCTGTACCCCCAGGGCGTAGCTCAGTTTTTGCTGTGCCGTGGTGGGTGTAACAGGGGCTGCGGTGACGGATGCGGATGCGGTGGCATCCGCCGGTACCGCCTGTCCGCCCGTCTGCGCACAACCGGACAGGCAGAGCGCCACCACCCCACCGACCCGAACCGCATGCCCTGCGGCACCCCGGTGCCATGTCGTTCTCATGGCGTCGTCACCGTGAAGATGTTGCTGGCCGGGCTTTGCGCGGTGGCGTTCTGCGCGATGACGCGGAAGCTGTAGGTCGTCGCCCGCGCCAACCGGGTCACAGTGGTCTGTGTAGTCTGTGCGGGCAGCAGCGGCTGCGCCACCCAGTTGGACGCAGCCGTACACACACCCATGCAACGCTGGACCAGATACGCGGTCTCCGTGCTCGCGTTGTCGATCCAGCTCAGTTGGACACTCACCCCGCGGCCGATCTGACTCGCCACACCAGTCAGACCGGAGGGAGCCAACAGACCACCAAGCGCCAAGGAGACTGTGGCCGGCGTGGCACTGAATGCACCGTTGCGCGCCGTCACCCGGAACGTGTAGGCCACACCTGCCGTCAACCCCGTGACGGGGAAGCTGGTGGCATTGACTGCCGTGGTGCCCAGCGCGGTCCAGGTGGTGCCGTTGGGGCTTGACTCGACCAGGTAGTCGGCCTCGTTCGGGCTGTCAGTCCAGGCCAGCGTGGCGCCGGTGGTGCCGTTGGCGGTCGCGGTCAGGCCGGTGGCCGGCTGCACGGCGGCCACCAGCGTCACGGTGGCTGGCACGCTGGCAATGCCGCCGGCGCGGGCCGTGACCCGGTACACATAGGTGCTGCCCAGCGCGATGGTGACGGGCGTGCTGAGCACGGTACCAGTGCCGGTGATGTTGGCACCGGCGCTGGTCAGGTTGAGCAGCGTCGTGAATGCTGCGCCGTTGACCGAGCGTTCGACCCGGAAGCTGGTCTCGTTGACCGAGTTGTCGGTCCAGGACAGGGTGGCCTGGGTCGCCGAGGTGATGGCCGTGGCGAGGTTGATCGGCGTGGCCGGGACGTTGCTGATGGTCGGTGCGGTCAAGGTGGTCGCGGCCGAGGTCACGTAGGCCGAGGCGGAGTTCGCAGCCCCCAGCGCGCGAACCCGGAAGGTGTAGCTGCCAGTGACGGTGGCGGTGTAGACGTAAGACGCCGCCGCGCCGGTGCCGTTGACCGCCGCGACCGTGGCAACCTGCGCGAAGGCGCCGCCGTTGAGCGATGCCTCGACACCGAATCCGGTTTCGTTGTTGGCGTTGTCGGTCCAGCCAAGTGTGGCCGCTGCGACCACCGCAGTCACGCTCAGAGCCGTGGGCGCCGCGGGCGGGATCAGGGAAACGACCGTGGGCGTCGTGCTCCAGGCCGAGTTGCCGAGTGCGCCGACCGCCGCCACCCGGAACACGTAGCTCGCGCCTGCCGTGGTGGTCAGGGCCTGGGCATAGACCTGTGCGGTGCCGACGGCGTTGAGGGTGGGCACGACGGCGCCGATCTGCGTGAAGGCACCGCCGTTGACCGACTGTTGCAGCACGAAACCAGTTTCGGAGACCGAAGCATCGGTCCACGTCAGCGTCACCGAGGTGTTGCTGACGACCGCAGCGGCCACCGCCGTGGGTGCGGTGGGTGCGGCGATGGTGGTCACAGGCACCGAGGGCACCCAGGCCGACAGCCCGTACTGGCCCGACGAGGCCACGCGGAACAGGTAGGTCGCGCCGCCGGTGATGTTGACGATGGCGGTGACGCCGGTGCCGGTGCCAGTGGTGGCCGTGCCGGTGCGGGCCACGGTGGCGGCGGCGGCCCAGGTCAGGCCACCATCGGTCGATGCCTGGACCACGAAGCTGGTTTCGTCGATCGACTGGTCCACGAAGCTGACCGTGGCCGTCGTGTAGGTCGTCTGGGCGCCGACCACCGCGCTCGGTGCCATCGGGGGCAGGCCCGGTGTGGTCGCGTTGGCGATGGGCGTGGCAGTCGAGCCAGCCGCGCCGATGGCCGTGACGCGGTAGCGGTAGGTCGTCAGCGAGTTGACCAGGGTGTCGATGAACTGGACCGAGTTGGCCGGGAGCATCGCCAGTGGGGTGAAGGCCGTGCTGGTGGTGCCGACGGCGCGCTCCACGAGGTATCGGTACTCGGTCGAGGCGTTGTCGGTCCAGCGCAAGGTGATGCCGCCATAGGCCAGCCCTTGCACGTTGGTTGCCGCCGTGGCGGAGAAGCCGCTCGGTGTGCCGGGCACGCCTTCACGGGCGTCGAACACGATCGGGCGCATGAAGTCGTTTTCTTCGTGGCCGAGGATGTGGCAATGCCAGGCGTATTCCCAGCCGAAGTTGGCCATCGCGTTGACCACCGTGGCAGGCAAACCGCTGATCGGATTGACTTGCGTGAAACCGAAAGGCGAGCCGAGCGGCTGCGTCGGATCCAGCGGGCGGATGCTGTAGGGCAAGCCAAAGCCGGGCAGCACGGGCTTCTTGGCCCGCAGCGCGACGATGACATCCTCCAGCGGATTCATCTTCACGGTCTCTTTCCAGCCCAGCTCGTTGGGCTGCGGCGGGGAGATGAAACCGTCCCAGCCGACCCGGTTGATCAGTTGCACGTTGAGCAGGTGGAAATGCACCGGGTGCGTGTCCACGCCGTTGTGGGTGATCTTCCAGATCTGGGTCTCGTTGTCGCTGAACATCTCCGTCGGTGGGTCAACATAGCCGAGCGGGATGGTGGTCTGCGTCAACGCGCTGGTGAAGGGGATTTCGGTGCCCATCGTGGCGTTCAGACGCCCGAAGGTGGGATCGAACAGCTCCTGGATGGCCTTGGGCCGGATCAGGATGCTGCCACTCGGAATGCCGATGGCCGATGTCCCCGCTCCACCGCCGCCAGAAAAACCGATGCTGGGCAGACCGGTGTAGCCCGTCCCCGCATCGACCAGAGTCACATCGAACACCGAACCTGCAGCCGTTGCTGTTGCATTGGCGTCCACAGTGCCGGTTGGAGAGGGCGTGAAGCCCACGGTCACCTGTGACATATCGGTGTAACCACCACCGCCCGCGGATGCCGGGTTGGTGGGATCCGGCGTCGCCAGTGTCACCGTCGCCACGCCGCCCGAGGACGTGCCGGTGGCCCGAACGCCGCCGGTCGGTGGCAGACCGAAGGTGATGAACGGCGTAGCGGTGTAACCAGAGCCAGGGTTGGTGACCGTGATGCCCGTGACACGGCCCGCCGTGAGCGTGGCCATACCGGTGGCGGTGACACCACCGACCGCCTGTGGTGGCGAGAACGTGACTGTGGGCGCCGTGGTGTAGCCGGAGCCGGCGTTGGTGATGGTGGTACCAGTGACCATGAGCGTCGAGGTGGCCGAGGCGCCACCACCACCACCGCCGGTGGTGATGATCGTCACCAGCGGCGCGACCAGATAACCAGTCCCTGCACGGGTCACGCCGATGCTGCTGATCTTCAAGGTCGCCTGGGCAGTCGCGTTGCGGGTCGCGCCGCCGCCGCTGAACGTGACGGCCGGCGCCGAGACATAGCCCGAGCCACCTGCCGTCACCTGCACCGCATTGAACACACCACTGCCGCCGCCGGGGACGAACTTGAGCTGCGGCATCTTCAGGCTGCCCGCGTAGATCGGTGCATACGCCTGGCTGTCGTTCCAGGTCGTGCCGAACGCGGCGTTGTAGGCCGATTGAGCGACGATCGGGCGCTCTTGCGTCGCCGCATACGCCTTGGGGATCTCGGTGGCCAGCCGTGCCACGTCGAGGGGAGCCGCCGGGGCGGTGGCCGCGACCACGATCTGCATCAGCGTGCGGGTGTTGGGTCCGTAGCCCCTGGAGGTGTCTTCGGCGCCACCTTGCTGCGACTGGTCGCCCACACCGGTGAAGTAATCGTTGCGTGGATCACCGGCCGGCACTGGAGCGAACATGTCGTTGTAGACGATCAGCGTCTGGCCCGCGTACTGGCTGAAATCGACCACCACGTCGGCCCGCTCGGCCGGGCCGAGGAACAGGCCCGAGGTGTCCACGTTGAGCACGGTGGCGCGGCCCACGTCGTACAGCGGGTTGGTCGGCGTCGGCTCGATCTGCGCGACGTTGGGCAGCAGCCCACCCTCGTTGCCGATCTGGTAGAGCGTCGGACCAACGGCGGATGGGCTGGGCACGCCGCCGTTGCGGCCATCCACGGGCCAGGTCTCCGGGGTGCAGGTCGCGACACCGCCGGCCAGCGTCGGGCGCAACTGCCCCGGCGCGCACGGCGTAGCCGAGGGCGCCGCTGCCACCATCGGCACCTCGGTGT
>JBEEMX010000126.1:0-9684 GCA_041192465.1 Pseudomonadota bacterium
CATCGCGATGACGCTGGCGCACAGCGCGCGCGTGACGCAGCAGCACGGCTTCATCCACGCCGGCATCGTCTCCACCGCGCTCGACTCGGCCTGCGGCTATGCGGCAGCGACGCTGATGCCGGCGGACGCGGGCGTGCTGACGATCGAGTTCAAGGTCAACCTGCTAGCCCCTGCCCGCGGCCCGCACCTGCGCATCGAAGGCCGGGTGACCAAGGCCGGACGCACCATCAGCGTCGCCGACGGGCAGGCGTGGCAGCCGCACCCGGGCCGCCCCGGCGAAGACCAGCTCGTCGCCACCATCACCGCCACGCTGATGACCGTCACCGGCCGGAACGACGTGCGCCACTGAAACCCGGTTGTCAGCCCGCTGGCCCGGCCGCTACGCAACAATCCGCCCATGAGCACCGAGGATCGGCTGTGCGGACAGCCGCGTGCCAGCCAATGAGCTGGTGGACCTGCTGCCGGGCGAGCTGTTCGTCCACCGCAACATCGCCAACGTGGTCGTGCCGAGCGACCTGAACGCGCTGTCGGTGATCCAGTACGCGGTGGACGCGCTGCGGGTGCGGCACATCATCGTGGTGGGCCACTCCAACTGCGGCGGCGTCAAGGCGGCGCTGAACAACCTGCGCGTGGGCCTGGCCGACAACTGGCTGCGCCACATCCAGGACGTGCGCAACACGCACCGTGCCTTCCTCGACCGCGTGCCGGCCGAGCGGCGCGTGGACGCGCTGGTCGAGCTGAACGTGCTGGAGCAGGCCCGCAACGTCTGCCGCACCACCATCGTCGAGGACGCCTGGCAGCGCGGGCAGGAAGTCGTCATCCACGGCTGGGTCTACGGGCTGCACAACGGGCTGCTCGAAGACCTGAGGATGACGGTGCAGCGCATCGACGACATCGAGCCGGCCCATGCCCGCGCCGTGGAGGCTGTGCAGCAGCGCTATCTCGGCAACAGCAACAGCAACAGCAACAGCAACAGCGACACCGACTGAGCGAAGGTCCGGCGATGTTCCCCCAGCAGCTCACTGACACCCGCGCCTTCGACATCGCCAGTGCGCTGATCGAGGGCTTCAACCGCCACTACCGCCTCTTCCGCGAGGCCAGCGCGCAGGCGCAGGCGCGCTTCGAGCGCGCCGACTGGCACGGCCAGCAGCGCGCCCAGCGCGAGCGCATCGAGTTCTACGACCTGCGGGTGCAGGAAGCCGCCGAGCGGTTGCAGACCGCGTTCCAGGCCGGCTCGCTCGGCATGGACGTGTGGCAGCAGATCAAGCTGCACTACATCGGCCTGCTCACCAACCACCACCAGCCCGAACTCGCCGAGACCTTCTTCAACTCGGTCACGACCAAGATCCTGCACCGGGACTACTTCCACAACGACTTCATCTTCGTGCGCCCGGCTGCCTCCACCGAGTACATCGAAAACGACGAGCCAGCCGCCAAGCCCACCTTCCGCGCCTGGTACCCGACCCGCGCGACGCTGCGCGACACGCTGGCCGCCATCGTCCGGGACTTCGGGCTGCAAGGGCGCTGGGAGGACTTCGAGCGCGACCTCGATGACGTGCACACCGCCGCCGAAGCCGCCATCGGCCAAGACCGGCTGCGCACCAACTTCCAGCTCCAGGTGCTGTCAAGGGCGCCTACGTCATCGGCAAGATCGTCAACGGCCACGCCGAGACGCCGTTCGCGCTGCCGGTCCTGCACAACGCCAGCGGCGCCCTCTGCATCGACGCCGCCCTGTTCGGCGAGGACGACCTGCAGCGGCTGTTCAGCTTCGTGCGGGCGTACTTCCTGGTCGAGATGGAGATCCCCTCCGCCTATGTGCAGTTCCTGCGCTCGCTGATGCCGAGGAAGCCGCGCAGCGAGATCTACAACGCGCTCGGCCTGCAGAAGCAGGGCAAGACGCTGTTCTTCCGCGACTTCCAGTTCCACCTGCGCCACTCGACCGACGCCTTCCGCATCGCGCCCGGCATCAAGGGCATGGTGATGCTGGTGTTCGACCTGCCGAGCTACCCCTTCGTCTTCAAGCTCATCAAGGACTACTACCCGCCGCAGAAGGACACCAGCCGCGCGCTGATCAAGAGCAAGTACCTGCTGGTCAAGCAGCACGACCGCGTCGGGCGCATGGCCGACACGCTCGAATTCAGCAACGTGGCCTTTCCGCGCGCGCGTTTCACCGACGCGCTGATCGCCGAGATCGAGAAGTTCGCGCCCAGCCTGCTGGAGATCTCCGACCGCGACGGCGACGGGCACGAGGAGGTCATCCTCAAGCACGTCTACATCGAGCGCCGGATGGTCCCGCTGAACATCTACCTGCAGGACGCCACCCCCGCGCAGCTCGAACACGCCGTCATCGAGTACGGCAACGCGATCAAGGACCTGGTCGCCGCCAACATCTTCCCGGGCGACATGCTGTGGAAGAACTTCGGCGTGATGCGGCACAACAAGGTCGTGTTCTACGACTACGACGAGATCGAGTACGTCACCGACTGCCACTTCCGCCGCGTGCCCGAGCCACGCAACGAGGAAGAGGAAATGAGCGGCGAGGTCTGGTACACCGTGCGCCCCGGGGATGTGTTCCCCGAGACCTTCGGGCCGTTCCTGCTGGGCAATCCGGCAGTGCGCCGCGTGTTCCTGCAGCACCATGCCGACCTGCTCGACGCCGCGTTCTGGCAGGGACACCAGCAGCGCATCCGCGCCGGCCACGTCCACGATGTCTTCCCCTACGAGCAGGACAAGCGTTTTTCTCACCACCGACCCCGAACACAACAGGAGCACTCTCCATGACCGACCCCATCGTCATCGTCTCGGCCGCGCGCACGCCCATCGGCGGCCTGCTCGGCGACTTCGCATCGCTCGCCGCCTGGGAACTGGGCGGTGTGGCCATCCGCGCCGCCGTCGAGCGGGCCGGCATTCCTGGCGACGCGGTGAACGAGGTGCTCATGGGCAACTGCCTGATGGCTGGGCAAGGCCAGGCACCGGCACGCCAGGCGGTGCTGGCCGCGGGCTTGCCGCAGTCGGCCGGCGCGGTGACGCTGTCGAAGATGTGCGGCTCGGGCATGCGGGCGATGATGTTCGGCCACGACATGCTCCGGGCCGAGAGCGCCGACGTGGTGGTGGCCGGCGGCATGGAGAGCATGACCAACGCGCCGCACCTGATGTTCGCGCGCAAGGGCGTGAAGTACGGCGCCACCCAACTGTTCGACCACATGGCGATCGACGGCCTGGAAGACGCCTACGAGCGCGGCAAGGCCATGGGCGTGTTCGCCGAACAATGCGTCGAGCAATACGGTTTCACCCGCGAGGCGCAGGACGCCTTCGCCATCGCATCCACCACCCGCGCCAAGGCCGCCAACGAGAACGGCAGCTTCGACTGGGAAATGGCCCCCGTGACCGTCAAGGGCCGCGGCGGCGACACCGTGATCCGGTACGACGAACAGCCGTTCAAGGCCAAGCTCGACAAGATCGCCGGCCTGAAACCCGCGTTCAAGAAGGACGGCACCATCACCGCCGCCAACGCCAGCAGCATCTCGGACGGTGCCTCGGCGCTGGTGCTGATGCGCGCCTCCACCGCGGCGGCGCGTGGCCTGACGCCGGTGGCGCGCATCGCCAGCCACGCCGTGCATGCACAGGCGCCCGCGTGGTTCTCCACCGCCCCGGCCGGCGCGATCGAGAAGGCGCTGAAGAAGGCGGGCTGGCAGGCCGGCGAGGTTGATCTGTGGGAAGTCAACGAAGCCTTCGCGGCGGTGACGATGGCCGCGATGGTCGAGTTCAAGCTGCCGCACGAGATCGTCAACGTGCATGGCGGTGCCTGTGCGCTGGGACACCCGATCGGGGCGTCGGGGGCGCGGATCGTCGTCACGCTGCTGGGGGCGCTGAGGCAGCGCGGGTTGAAGAAGGGCGTGGCGGCGCTGTGCATCGGCGGGGGCGAGGCAACGGCGCTGGCGGTGGAGATGCTCTGAGGCACACTCGGTTCCAGCACGGCGCATTGAAGAAGGCAGGTCGCACGATGAGCACGGTTTCCGTCACAAGCAAAGGCCAGATCACCATCCCGCTGAGTTTGCGCAAGCGGCTCGGACTGCAGCACGGTAGCCGTGTGGAGCTGGTGGTGGTGAATGACCACCTGGAAATGCACCTGCCGGAGCAGCCCTCTGTCGCCGGTTCACCCGCGGGCAGTGGCTTTGGTCTGCTCAAAAGTCCGATATCGCCGGTGCCGGTCGATTTCGATGCAGCGGCACTGGCAGTGCCTGGACAGCGCGTTAGAAAGAACGTGCACCAGCGATGAGCATCGGCCTCGACACCAACATCCTGGCCCGCTACTACATTGAGGATGCCGGGGACACGGAAGCGCAGAAGCAGCGCGAACGTGCTCGGCAACTGGTCGATTCAGGGCAGTCACTGGTCGTCGCCAAAACCGTGCTGCTTGAATTCGAGTGGGTCATGCGCGGCTACTACCAGTTTTCTGCTGCACAAGTCGCGCAGGTCGTGCGGCACCTGATGACACTGCCGCACGTCCTGATCGAGGACCGCCCTGCCGTCGAAACCGCCATCGCCTTGATGGCTGCAGACAACAACGCGCTCGATTTCGCCGACGCATTGCACCATGCCAGTTACCGCGAATGTGAAGCGATGGCCACCTTCGATGACCGGCGATTTGCACGGCGAGCGCAGCGCCTGGGGTTGGTGCCACGCGTGATCGTCCCTCGCTGACTTTGGAGTGTTCATGACTTCTCTCGGCCTGCACGACCTGCCCCTCTTCGCCCTGACGGTGCTGGTGCTCAACGCCACGCCCGGGGTGGACATGGTGTTCGTCATCACGCGCACGCTGCAGCGCGGCATGCGGGGCGGGCTGGCGGCGGCGCTGGGGGTGTCGGCGGGCTGTGTGGTGCATACGCTGCTGGCGGCGTTCGGGCTGGCGGCGCTGCTGGCGGTGTCGGCGGCGGCGTTTGCGGCGGTGAAGTGGGCGGGGGCGGCTTATCTGGCGTGGATGGCGATCGGGATGTTGCGCAGCGCGTGGCGTCCGGCGCCGGCCTCACCCGAAACCGAGCCGGCCGCACAGGCCGCCGCCCCGCTGTGGCCCGTCTTCCGCCAGGGGCTGATCACCAACGTGCTCAACCCGAAGGTGGCGCTGTTTTTCCTCGCTTTCCTGCCCCAGTTCATCGACGCCGACGCGCCGCACAAGACACTGGCCTTCCTCGCGCTCGGCGGCTGGCTGGTGCTGCAGGGGACGGTGTTCCTCGTGGCGCTGGTGGGGCTGTCGGCGCGGCTGCAGCGACTCGGCTCGCCACGGATGGCGCGCTGGCTGAACGGGCTGGGCGGCGGGTTGTTCCTGCTGCTGGCCGCACGATTGACTCGACTGAATCCGGAAACGACATGATGACCTCGACCCCCGCGCTCTCCTCCGTGCTCGTGGTCGGTGCCTCGCGTGGCATCGGGCTGGAGCTGGTCCGCCAGTACCGCGCCGAGGGCTTGCGCGTCACGGCCACCGCACGCGATGACATCGGTTTGCACGTGCTCACATCACTCGGAGCCCAGACATTGCGTGTGGATGTGGCCCGGATGGCGAGTGTTGCCGGGCTGGCGTGGCAGATCGACGGCGAGGCGTTCGACCTCGTCGTGGTCAACGCCGGCGTCTACGGCCCGCGTCTGCGCACGCTCGACACGCCGACCGATGCCGACTTCGACCAGGTGATGCACACCAACGTGCTCGGCCCGATGCGCGTGATGCCGCAACTGCTGGACGCGCTGGCGCCGGGGGCGCGGGTCGTGTTCCTGTCCTCGGTGATGGCCAGCCTCGGCGAGCGCACCCAGACGAGCGGCTGGCTCTACGCCGCGTCCAAGGCCGCGCTGAACTCGGTGATGAAGGACGTGTCGCTGGCGCTGACCGACCGCGCCACCTGCATCGCCGTCCACCCCGGCTGGGTGCGCACGGCGATGGGCGGGCCGCAGGGGCAGCTCTCGGTCGAGGAAAGTGCCGCGTCGCTGCGCAGCACCTTCGCCCGGCTCGGCCCCGCCGACAACGGCCGCTTCCTGAACCACGACGGCACGCCGCTGCCCTGGTAAATCCGCCTCCCACCACAAGACCCCGAAAGCCCCGCCCCATGCTGCTCAGCGACGACCACCGCGCCATCCAGGACGCCATCCGCTCCTACGTGCAAGACCAGATCGCCCCGCACGCGGCGCGCTGGGACAAGGAACACCACTTCCCCGCGGCGGAGCTGAAGGGGCTGGCGGCGCTGGGCTGCTACGGCGTGGCCGTGCCGACCGAGTACGACGGCGCGGGCCTCGACTACCTGGCGCTCGCGCTGATCCTGGAAGAAGTCGCGGCGGGCGACGGCGGCACCTCGACGGTGATCAGCGTCAACAACTGCCCCGTCTGCTCGATCCTGATGGGCTTCGCCAACGAGGCGCAGAAGCAGCAGTTCCTCAAGCCGCTGGCGCGGGGCGAGATGCTGGGTGCGTTCTGCCTGACCGAGCCGCACGTCGGCTCCGAGGCGGGCGGGCTGAAGACGACCGCCGTGCGCGACGGTGACGACTACGTGCTCCACGGCGTCAAGCAGTTCATCACCAGCGGCAAGCACGGCGACGTGGCGATCGTCATGGCCGTGACCGACAAGGCGGCCGGCAAGCGCGGCATCAGCGCCTTCCTCGTGCCGACGAACACGCCCGGCTACACGGTGGCGCGGCTCGAAGACAAGATGGGCCAGCACAGCTCGGACACCGCACAGATCCTGTTCGAGCACTGCCGCATCCCGGCCGCCAACCGCCTCGGCGACGAGGGTCAGGGGCTGAAGATCGCGCTGTCCGGGCTGGAGGGCGGGCGCATCGGCATCGGGGCGCAGAGCCTGGGCATGGCGCGGGCGGCGTTCGAGGCGGCGCTGCGCTACAGCAAGGAGCGCGTGGCCTTCGGCGTGCCGATCTTCGAGCACCAGGCGGTGCAGTTCCGGCTGGCCGAGATGGCGATGCAGATCGAAGCCGCTCGCCAGTTGATCTGGCACGCCGCGTCGATGAAGGACGCCGGGCTACCCTGCCTGAAGGAAGCGGCGATGGCCAAGCTCTTCGCCAGCGAAATGGCCGAGAAGGTCTGCTCGATGGCGATCCAGACCTTCGGCGGCTATGGCTACGTCAGCGACTTTCCGGTGGAGCGGATCTACCGGGATGTGCGGGTGTGCCAGATCTACGAGGGCACCAGCGATGTGCAGAAGATCCTGATCGGGCGGGCGCTGGCGGCAGGGTAATCACCAGAGCGTGGCCGTTTCAGGCTGGACCGTCCTTAGGCGCTCTGCGGCCTGGACTGTGGCTTCAACAGCGGCTGTGGCCAACGTGAGGTCCATGTGAGCGGTGCCAGGCACGATGGACACCGGAACTTGCCGGCCCGAGGAACTGAACTCGATGGCGAAACGGCTTGCGTGGAACTGATCATCGTTCTCTCCGACGAGCACCTCCATGGGCATGCTCGCGGAGGCGATATCGGCTTTGTAGTCATTGTGGGGACGAAAGTTCATGGCCAACGCATACGAGTACCGCGGTGTCAGGAGCTTCTCAGCCTCTGGTGTCAGGGAATAGGCCGTGACTGGCAAGTGATTCAGGCCAACGATGCCGAGGCGATTGAGCATCAGCAGCCCAAGCATTCGAAGCAAGCCCACGGATACCCAGCCGCCACTGGCGGGGCGATAAGTGCTTGCGCGCTGGCCAAGAAACGGCGAAAGAAGAAGGTAACCGTCGAACATCTGTCGGCGAGCGTCGGCAGCGAAGCGCAGCACAAACCCACCACCGGCCGAGAAGCCGACAAGGATCCGTCTCCCCAGTGGCATGCAAGCATTCACGAAGTCTTCGATGTCGTCTTCCAACTGGCCGACGTAGGAAATGTGTCCCTTCTCGCCGGACTCACCATGGCCGCGCACGTCAAGGACGTAGACGACATGGCCTGCAGCAGCAAAACCCTTGGCCATGGCGTGCATGCTGTTGCTGCGTGAGGACGATCCGTGAACCAACACGACAGAGCCCTTGCCGCCGCCATCGCTCCGCCCATACCTGCGGTGGGCCAGTTGAGTCCCGTCCCGGGCCAGGCATCGATCAATCGGTGGAAGGTCCGAGAAATCGACAGACTTGAACGGATCGCTGACGCTCTGCATCGGGGGCAGCCGTGATGGCCCCCCGAAAGCGATAGCTACTGCGATGGCAGCCAAAGCAGCCGCGACCACAATCAAGATGAAGACCAGGGTGTGCATCGGCAGTGTCAGTTTGAAGTGCAACCGGCTGAGTCGAAAGGGCGACCCCTTCAGTGCGGTAGTCGGCCTTTCGACTCAGGCTGGTGTACCGGACTCGGCACGTTGGCAGATGTGGCTGAGCAGGCGCCGACGGATCAGCCCGCTGACCGGGCGAATCAACCACCAGTAGGGGCGGAAACGGCGCAGGCTGACGGCATCTGGGCATTCCACTCGGGTTGTGGTCGTTAGCCGAGTACCCGTGGTCAGCGGCTCGGTGTGGAAGCTCAGGGCGAGGCGGACGATGCCGGGCTCGCGCAGTGCGCTGAACGCCTGCGGCGTGGCCAACGGGCGCAGGCCGTAGTCGGCTTGCCAGAAGGCGCCGGCCAGACCGAAACTCAGGCTGCGGTCGGCGTCGCGTTCGAGCAGCAGGAAGTCATGCAGGCCGAAGCGAGGCCGGCGTTGAAGCGTGCCTGGGCGGCCGAGCGCTTCCAGCAGGCGTCCTGGCGCCTCGCGCAGCGCGAGTGCTGCCCGGATGAGCGCGTCGTCTGCGGGGTCGAGGCCTGCTGCGGCATCCAGGCAGGCTCCGGCGCTTGCGCGCGTCATTAGCGCGTGGGTCTCGGTGAACTGAAAATCGGGCAGCCAGCGGTCAAGGGGGTGAATCATATGAAGTTGCAGAGCTGGCTCAGTGGTCCGGTTGATGGCGTTGAGTTGGCAGTGGCGCGGTGTCATGTGCAGCCGAAGCAGGCCGGGAAGTCCGGGCGGTACTTCATGATTCTGGCGTGGCTTGCACGGCGGCAGGGGCCGTGTCGGCGAAGCGTTCGCTGTTGAGTACCGCCAGTATGCCGCCCCCCAAAACGTCCCCACGATGAAGGATGCCCCGCGCCCTCGTCAAGCCTACGATCCCCGATGAACCGACCCACGACAACGTGAACCCCCGGACCACCCCTCACCGCCGGAGCCTCACCATGACCGCATCCCGCACCACACTGGACGCTGCCTTCAGCCCGGGCAACCAGCAACTCCTCGCCCTCAACGACCTGCGCCGCGCCACCCTGCGCGGCGACATCGAGCGGTTCTACCCCTGGTGGCGCCGCTGCACGGTCAACGTGCTGCTGGTCACCGACGGCAACCTGAACTTCGGTGAAACCGATTTCGGGCTGTCCACGCTGGTCCGCACGCTGCTCGACGAAGCGCCGCTGCGGGTGCGCTTCCGCCTCACGCTGGCGCACCTGCGCTCCTCCGTCACGTCGGCCGACATGCTCGGCGGTGAAACGCGCATCGCCGCGCGCCTGACCGATTTCCGCTTCGACGAGCCGACCCATTTCAAGAGCGACCAGTTCGACGAGGTCTGGATGTTCGGCATCGAGACCAGCTTCAACCAGACGGCCTACGCCACCCGCCGCGCCAACCCGACCCGCTACCCCGCCGGCAGCCTCGGCACCGACGAACTCAAGGCCCTGAGCGCGCACATGAACCGCGG
>JBEEMX010000127.1:0-8162 GCA_041192465.1 Pseudomonadota bacterium
CGGGCCATTTCGGCGAGGTCGGGCGGGTCGATCTCGAAGGTGCCGGTGCCGTGCTCGACGTTGGCGGCGTAGACCGCGGTGATGGCCGGCAGGTCGGCTTCCTCGCTGGGGCGGATCATGGGAGCGTTCATGGGAGCGTTCATGGAAGTCCGGGAGAGTTTATAATCTTGGGTTTTCCGACGACGGCTGACCGGCTCCATGCCACGCAGCGCGATCTAACGGGGTCGGGAAGAATGTGGTTGTCGCTTGCAGGGCTCAGGAAATCTTCTGGTCTTCTGGTCTTGCGCACGGCATTGTCTGATCTGCTGGCCTGAGTGTCTCCTGGTCGCGTGGGTCTCTGGTTTTGCCTTCTATACCTTTGATCAAGGAAACATCATGGTCGTGATTCGTCTTTCCCGTGGCGGCGCCAAGAAGCGCCCGTTCTACAACCTGGTCGTGGCCCACAGCCAGAACCGCCGTGACGGCCGCTTCATCGAGCGCGTCGGCTTCTACAACCCGGTGGCTTCCGGCCAGGCCGAAGCCCTGCGCGTCGCCTTCGACCGCGTGGACTACTGGACCAGCGTCGGTGCGCAACTGTCGCCCACCGTCGAGCGCCTGATCAAGCAAGCCAAGTCCACGGTCGCTGCGCCCGTCGTCGCTGCTGCCTGATTGCCATTGCCCTGACCGCCCCGAGCACCCCCACCATGACCGTGACCACCACCGATGACGCCGTGGCCTGGCCCGATGACGCCATCGAGGTCGCGCGGGTGGCCGATGCCTGGGGCATCAAGGGCTGGCTGCGGATCCAGCCCTACGCGGCGGATCCGCAAGTCGTGCGCAAGGCACGGCACTGGTTCCTGCAGCCGCCCGCCGGCAAGCCGCGCGCCAAGGATGCCCCGGCGCTGCCCAAGGTGCTGAACGTCACGCTGGTCAAGGAGCACAGCGATGGCATGGTGGCCTCAGTGCGCGAAGTCGCCGACCGCAACGGCGCCGAGGCGCTGCGCGGTGCGCGGATCTTCGTGTCGCGCTCGATCTTCCCGAAGACGGACGACGGCGAGTTCTACTGGATCGACCTGATCGGCCTGAACGTCGTCAACCGCGACGGCGCAGTGCTCGGTACGGTCGCCGAAATGCTCGACACCGGTGCCCACAGCGTGATGCGCCTGACTGCCGAGAGCGTCGATGCAGCGGGTGTGCCCGGTACCGTCGAACGCCTGATTCCCTTTGTCGCGGCCTACATCGACGACGTCAGCCTGACCGAGCGGCGCATCGTCGCCGATTGGGGCCTGGACTACTGACGCTGCTGCGCCCGCCGTGCGCTTCGACATCGTCACCCTGTTTCCCGAGCTGTTCGACCCCTTCCTGAAGGTCGGCGTGACGCGCCGCGCCTACTCGACCGGGCAGGTGGACGTGCGCCTGTGGCCGCTGCGCGACCACGCCGACAACACCTACCGCCGCATCGATGACCGTGCCTATGGTGGCGGTCCCGGCATGGTGATGCTGGTCGAGCCGCTGGAGCGTGCGCTTGCAGCCATCCGCCAGGACCGCGCCGATGCCGCCGCAGGGGCCGGAGCGCCCGTCATCCTCTTCAGCCCTGCGGGCGCCACGCTGACCCAGTCGCGGGTGCAGTCGCTGGCGGCCAGTCCCGGCGCGATCCTGGTCTGTGGCCGCTACGAGGGCCTGGACCAACGCTTCATCGACCGCCATGTGGACGAAGAGGTGAGCCTGGGCGACTTCGTGCTGTCGGGCGGCGAGCTGCCGGCGCTGACGCTGCTGGACGCCGTGACCCGCCTGCAGCCCGGTGTGCTGAACGCCGCGGCCTCGCACGAGCAGGACAGCTTCTCGGACGGGCTGCTCGACTGCCCGCACTACAGCCGCCCCGAAACGCTGGGCGAGGACGCCGTGCCGCCGGTGTTGCTGTCGGGCCACCACGCCCACATCGCCCGCTGGCGCCGCGAGCGTCAATTGGAGCTGACGGCCCGCCGCCGACCCGACCTGATCGCGGCGGCACGCCAGGCCGGCCGCCTGAGTCGGGCCGACGAGCAGTACCTCTTCAACATCCGGCTATAATCGAGGGCTTTGATCCTCTGCCTGAAGGAAGTCCGGTGTTCGACATGAACGCTGGCCCTTGCCGGCACGATCGCTTGGAGTCTCCCCATGAACCTGATCCTCGAACTTGAGCAAGAAGAAATCGCTCGACTCAACAAGACCATCCCCGTTTTCGCCCCCGGCGACACGGTGATCGTCAGCGTCAACGTCGTCGAAGGCACCCGCAAGCGCGTGCAGGCGTACGAAGGCGTCGTGATTGCCCGCCGCAACCGTGGCCTGAACAGCAACTTCATCGTGCGCAAGATCTCCAGCGGCGAAGGCGTGGAGCGCACGTTCCAGCTCTACAGCCCGCTGATCGCCGGTATCGAAGTCAAGCGCCGCGGCGATGTCCGCCGTGCCAAGCTGTACTACCTGCGCCAGCGCAGCGGCAAGTCGGCACGCATCAAGGAAAAGCTGGCCTGATCGCTGGCTCGTCCGCCGACCCAGGCATCCTGCACGCAGGCAGCCTTGGCATCAACGCCGCCTTCGGGCGGCTTTGTCGTTTTCGGCCTATGCTGAAACACATGTCCCGACGCCCCTCCCTCATCCGCGATCCGCGGGCCGTGCCGGTGGCCGGTGCCGATCACCACCTGCCTGCGTTGGCGGGTGAATGCCTCATGCCGGCGCAGCTCAAGGCGCGCTTTGCCACACCGCCCGACTGGCAGCCGGAGTTTCGCGGGGACGGTGGTGGTCCGCTGGCAGAACGTCCGCCCGCCGCAGCGGCGGTGCTCGTCGCACTGGTGGCGCGCGAGGATGGTTTGCACGTCCTCCTGACCCGCCGCACCGACCACCTGCGCGACCACGCCGGGCAGATCAGCTTCCCTGGTGGTCGGGTCGATCCTGGTGAAGTCGATCCCGTGGTGACCGCGCTGCGCGAGGCCCGCGAGGAAATCGGCCTGGCTGCCCGGCACATCGAGGTGATCGGCGCGCTGCCCACCTACACCACCATCACGTCCTATGTCGTGACGCCAGTCGTGGCACTGGTGCATCCGCCGTTTGCGCTGGAGATCGACGGCGGCGAAGTGGCCGAGGCGTTCGAGGTGCCGCTGGAGTTCCTGATGGCACCTGCCCACCACCAGGTTCACGTTTTCGACACCCCCACCGAGCGCCGCCAGTTCTTGTCCATGCCCTGGCGCGGCCCATCTGCCGAAGGGGACGAGCGCGAATACTTCATCTGGGGCGCCACAGCGGCGATGCTGCGCAACCTCTACCGCTTTCTGGCGGCCTGATGGTGGATGCAGGTGAAGGCTGATGCCGTGTCGTTGTTCACGCCGTTATCATTGACAGCATGAGTTTCCTCGCCGTCCTGCTGGCTTTGATCGTCGAACAACTGCGGCCCCTGCCGCAGGGCAATCCCGTCCATGAAGCCCTGATCGACTGGGCACGCTGGACCGCGCGCAACTTCGACGCCGGCCGCGAGCACCACGCCTGGGTGGTCTGGGCCGTCACGGTCTTCACGCCGGCCTTGCTGGCCTGGGGTGCCTTCGCGCTGCTGCACCAGCAAAGCCTGCTGCTGGCACTCGGCTTCAACCTGCTGATCCTCTACCTGACGCTGGGATTCCGCCAGTTCAGCCACTACTTCACCGACATCCGCGACGCGCTGGAGCAGGGCGACGAGGACCGCGCCCGCCGCGTGCTGCAGGAGTGGCGCCACCTCGACGCCAGCGAACTGCCGCGCACCGAGCTGCTGCGCCACGTCATCGAACATGCGCTGCTGGCCGCCCACCGGCATGTGTTTGGCGTGTTCTTCTGGTTCGTGCTGGGGTCGGCGCTGGGGCTGGGGCCGGTGGGGGCGGTGGTCTACCGGATGTCCGAGTTCTGCGCCCGCTACTGGGCCTTCAAGATCCGCGCCCAGACGGCACCCGTCAACGGCGCCCTGATGCTGCGCTCGCAGGCGGCGTTTTCGGTGCTCGACCATGTGCCGGCGCGGCTGACGGCAGCGGGCTTCGCGGTGGTCGGCAATTTCGAGGAAGCGGTGGACTGCTGGCGGCAGTGCGCGGGCCTGTGGAAGCAGTCGAACGACGGCATCCTGCTGTCCGCGGCGGCCGGTGCCTGCGGTGTCTCGCTGGGGGGGGCCGATGCGCCGACGCTGGGGTCTGGTGCGGCGGGCTACGCCGTGGCATTGCCCGGCGAGTTGCCCGTGGATGGCCAGGGCAGCACCCCCGGCGCGCCGCCCGCCTTGTCGCACCTGCGCACGGTCGTGGGGCTGGTGTGGCGCTCGATGGTGCTGTGGATGATGCTGCTGGCGCTGCTGTCGCTGGCGAACCGGTTGGGTTGATCAGCCCTTCAAGGTCTGCAGCGTCAGCCCGCCCGCCAGCCCCAGCATCATCATCGCCACCCCCGCGTCGAACACGCGCCAGGTGTGTGGCCGGCGGAACAGCGGCGCCAGCCGGCCCGCCATCCACGCCAGCCCCGTGAACCACAGCAGGCTCGCCGCCATCGCTCCGGCCGCGAAGCTCCAGCGAGCGTCCCCTTGCGCATTGGCCAGCGAACCCAGCAGCACCGTGGTGTCGAGCCACGCATGGGGATTGAGCCAACTGAACGCCGCCGCCTGCACCAGCGCGGCCGACAACGCCAGCGGCGTGCCTCCTTGCGCGTCGAGTCCTGGCCCCGCAGGGTGCCACGCCCGCCGCGCCGCCCGCAGGCCGTAGACCGACAGGAACAGGATGCCCGCCACCGTCAGCAGCGCAATCGCCAGCGGAAAGCGCGTGGACACCGCCCCGATGCCCGCGGTGCCCAGTGCGATCAGCGCCGCATCCGACAAGGCGCACACGGCGACCACCGCCGCCACATGCTCGCGCCGAATGCCCTGGCGCAGGACAAACGCGTTCTGGGCGCCGATGGCCATGATCAGACCGGCGCTGGCGGCCATGCCGAGGAAGTAGGTGGACGTGTTCATGCCGTGCAGCGTAAGGGGCACCCGGTGTGTAGTACAGCTAAACTTCCTAACCATGATTAAGCATGACTTCATTGTTGAAGGACTCCAGTGATCGACCTCGTCGCGCTGCGTGCGCTGTCCACCGTGCTGCGGCTGGGCAGCTTCGAGCGGGCGGCGCGGGAGCTGCACGTCACGCCGTCCGCGGTGTCGCAGCGGGTGAAGGCGCTGGAGGAGCGGCTGGGCTGCGTGCTGCTGGTCCGCTCGGCGCCCGTCACGGCCACGCCGGAAGGCGCGCGCCTGTACCGCCACTACCTGCAGATCGAGATGCTGGAAGCGGATCTGCAGAACGATTTGCAGCCGCTCGCCGAGGCAGGCACCCCTGGTAGCCGCTCGCGCAGCATCCCCGTGGCCGTCAACGCCGACAGTCTGGCGACCTGGTTCATCCCGGCGATGGTCGATTTCCACACCCGCAGCGGTGACACGCTGGCGCTGCACGTCGATGACCAGGACCACACCCGTGAATGGCTGAAAAACGGCACGGTGTTTGGCGCGGTCACGGCGGCGGCCGAGCCGGTGGGCGGCTGCCGGGTCGATGCGCTGGGGGCGATGCGCTACGTCGCGGCGGTCAGCCCGGCGTTTGCGCAGCGGTATTTTTCGGGCGTGACGCTGGCCGAGGGTTTCCGGCGGGCGCCGATGCTGGTCTACAACCAGAAAGACCAGATGCAGCACCGCTTCCTGTCGCAGGTGATCGGCGAGGACTGCACGCCGCCGCAGTGGTGGGTGCCGTCGGCGCAGGGGTTTCTCGATGCGGCCATCGCCGGACTCGGCTGGGGCCTGCAGCCGATCGCGTTGGCAGCGGCGGCGCTGGCGCAGGGGACGCTGGTCGATCTGTGTCCCGGCCACGGTGTCTCGGTGGCGCTGTACTGGCAGAGCTGGCGGCTGGATTCGGCCAGCGTGCGCACGTTGCGGGAGTGTGTCTGGCGGGCCGCGTCCGCCGTGCTGGATCAGTAGTGCGTGCGCCCCAGTTCGTCCCGCACTTCCAGATAGATCCGGTGCCGTGATGGCGTAATGTCCCCCCGCGCCAGCGCCGCCAACACCGCACACCCCGGCTCGTGGTCGTGGCTGCAGTTGGCGAAGCGGCATTGGCCCAGGTACGGTGAGAGGTCCGGCATCCACGCGGCGAGGTCTTCCACCGGGATGTGGCGCAGGCCGAACTCCTGGAAGCCCGGCGAGTCGATCAGCGCGCCTTTGTGCGCATCGTCGAGCCAGTACCAGCGCGTGTGCGTCGTCGTGTGGCGGCCGGAGTTCAGCGCCACCGAGATTTCCCGCACGGGTGCCGCCGCGTCCAGCCCGAGCAGGTTCACCAGCGTGCTCTTGCCGGTGCCGGACGGGCCGAGCACCAGCGTCGAGCCGGTGGCCAGCAGGTCGGTCAGGCGGGCGCGGGTCTCGTCCGGCTGCGCCTTGATGGCCACCTCGATCACGTCGTAGCCCATCTTCACGTAAGGGGCCAGCCGCTCGCGGGCGAGTTGCGCCGACTCGATCAGGTCGATCTTGTTCAGGAGGATGCTGACCTTGATGCGCGCCTGCTCCGCCGCGACCAGCGCACGGGCGAGCTGGCTCTCGCTGAACACCGGCTCGGCGGCGACGAGGATCAGCAGCCGGTCCAGGTTGGCGGCAAACGACTTGGTCTTCCACTCGTCCTGGCGGTAGAGCAGGTTGTCGCGTGGCTCCAGCGACTCGATCACCCCCTCGTTGCCCAGCGTGTCGGTGGGCTGCCAGCGCACGCGGTCGCCGACGACGCACTGGCTTTTCTTGCCGCGGGTGCTGCACTTGATCTCGCGGCCCTCCGGTGTCTCGACGATGTAGTGGCGGCCGTGGCCGGCGATGACGAGGCCGATGTCGAGTTCAGGTGTGGGCATGGAGGGCGGCAAGGCGTTCGGACGCGGGTGGGTGGGAGTAGTGGAAACGCACGTACAGCGGATCGGGCGTCAGCGTGGTCGCGTTGTCCTCGAACAGCTTGAGCAGTGCGGATTTCAGGTCGGCGGCGCGGGCCTGCACGCTGGCGTAGGCGTCAGCCTCGAACTCGTGGCGGCGCGACGAGGCGGCCATGAGCGGCGTGACGAAGAAGCTGAACACCGGCCCGGCCAGCGTCAGCAGCAGCAGCGCGAGGCCATGGTTCGGCGCCATCAGGTTCGGCTGCACCCCGAGTCCCGTGTAGAACGCCGGTTGGTTCATCAGCCAGCCCAGCAGCGCCAGCCCCGCCAGCCACACGCCCATCATCGTGGCCATGCGCTTGGGCACATGGCGGTGGTGGAAGTGGCCGAGTTCGTGGGCCAGCACCGCCTCGATCTCCTCGGGGGACAGGCGGGCCAGCAGCGTGTCGAAGAAGACCACGCGCTTGCTGCTGCCGAAGCCGGTGAAGTAGGCGTTGGCGTGGGCCGAGCGCCTGGATCCGTCCATCACGTACAGGCCCTGTGCCTTGAAGCCGCAGCGTTGCATCAGCGCCTGCACGCGGCCCTTGAGCGCCTCGTCGGCCAGTGGGTGGAACTTGTTGAACAGCGGCGCGATGACCGTCGGGTAGAGCACCTGCATCAGCAGCGTGAATCCGGCCAGTACCGCGAACGCCCACAACCACCACAGCGCCCCCGCCGCCGCCATCAGCCACAGCACCAGCGCCAGCAGCGGCACGCCGACCGCGACACCCACGACGGTGCCGACCACCGCGTCCTTGAGCCACAGCCCCCAGGTCATGCGGTTGAAGCCGAACTGCTGCTCGATGCGGAAGGTGCGCCACAGGTCGAAGGGCAGGTCGATCACGCTGCCGACGGCGCTCACGGCCATCAACAGCGCGATCTGGTAGCCGAGTGCGCCCCAGCGCGGCAGCGCCCAGTCCAGCACAACGGCATTGACCGCGTCCAGCCCGCCCAGCAAGGTCCAGCCCAGCAGCATCGCACCACCCCAAGCGGTCGTCAGCAGCTCGAAGCGCTGGCGGGCGATGGTGTAGTCGGCGGCTTTCTGGTGGGCCTCCAGCGACACCACGTCGGCGAAGGCGGCGGGCACGGCACCGCGGTGCTGCGCCACGTGGCGGATCTGGCGGCTGATCAGCCACAGGCGGGTGCCGAGCATCGCCACGAGGGCGGCGGTAAAGGCGAACGTCACGGCGAGCGAATTCATCCGCGGATTCTCGCCGATGGCGCGTGGGAAAATCGCCGCTTCT
>JBEEMX010000128.1:0-9884 GCA_041192465.1 Pseudomonadota bacterium
TACTACAGCCAGCCGCAACTCGCCGTCACCGCCACGCTCACCCCGAACGGCCAGCCAGCACGCACCCTGCGCGGCACCGCCTGGCTCGACCACGAATGGAGCGACTCCGTGCTCGACCGCGACGCGGTGGGCTGGGACTGGATCGGCATCAACCTCGCCGATGGCAGCGCGCTGACCGCGTTCCGGCTGCGGCGGGCGGATGGCTCGGCGCTGTGGGCGGGCGGGTCGTGGCGGGCGGCGGGGGGTGCGGCGCGGGTGTTCGGCCCGGACGAGGTGCGTTTCACGGCACAGCGCGTGTGGGCGAGTCCGGCGACGGGCGGGCGCTATCCGGTGCAGTGGACCGTCGACACCCCCGCTGGGCGCTGGACGGTGCGCGCGCTGCTCGATGCCCAGGAACTCGACAGCCGAGGCAGCACGGGGACGGTGTACTGGGAGGGCTTGAGCGAGTTGCTGGACGCGGGCGGGGTGCGGGTCGGGCTGGGGTATCTGGAGATGACGGGGTATGTGGGGCGGCTGACGCTCTGACGTGCGGGCGCCCCTACACTCGCGGCCATGCCCGCCCCCACCACCGACCGCCCCCGCGCCGCCACCCCGCGCTCCCTGTCCGGCCTGAAACCCTTCCTCTGGCCCTACCGCCTGCAGATCGCGCTGGCCGGCCTGTTCCTCGTGCTGGCCGCGGTGTGTACGCTGGTGCTGCCGATGGCGCTGCGCTCGCTGATCGACCAGGGCCTCGTCGCCGCCGATCCGGGCGACCGGGTGATGGCGCTGCGGGAGCATTTCCTGGCGCTGTTCGCCTGTGGCGCGGCGTTAGGCGGGTTCTCGGCGGCGCGGTTCTACATGGTGAGCTGGCTCGGCGAGCGCGTCACCGCTGACCTGCGCAACGCCGTCTACGCCCACGTCGTGCGCCAGAGTCCCGAATTCTTCGAGACGACGCAGACCGGCGAGGTGCTGTCCCGACTCACGACCGACACGACGCTGGTGCAGAGCGTCGTCGGCTCCAGCCTGTCGATGGGGCTGCGCAACACGGTGATGGGACTGGGCGCGATGGTGATGCTGGTCGTCACCAATCCCTACGTGATGGCGCAGGTGCTCGGCATTTTGGTGCTGGTGGTGCTGCCGTCGCTGTACTTCGGGCGCCGCGTGCGCAAGCTCAGCCGCGCCAGCCAGGACCGCGTGGCCGACTCCAGCGCCATCGCCGCCGAAGTGCTCAACGCCATCCCGGTCGTGCAGAGCTACACCCAGGAAACCCGCGAAGCCGCCCGCTTCGACGCCGCCACCGAGGACGCCTTCGAGACCGCCCGCAAGCGCACCCGCGTGCGCGCCTTCCTCGTCGCCTTCATCATCACCGCCACCTTCGGCGCCCTGCTGTGGGGGCTGTACCAGGGCACCGAGGCCGTGATGGCCGGCCGCATCAGCGCGGGACACCTCGGGCAGACTGTCGTCTACGTGATCATCCTGGTGAGCAGCGTGGCGGTATTGTCGGAGGTGTATGGCGACCTGCTGCGCGCCGCCGGAGCCACCGAGCGGCTGATGGAGCTGCTCGCCACGCGCTCGCCCGTCGAGGAACCGGCCGCACCGCTGGCCTTGCCGATGGCACAGGGCGGATCGGCCGTGCGCTTCTCGGCGGTGAATTTCCACTACCCGTCGCGGCCAACCCAGGCGTCGCTGGCGGACTTCAACCTGACGCTGCGACCCGGCGAGACGGTGGCGCTGGTCGGGCCGAGCGGGGCGGGCAAGAGCACGGTGCTGCAACTGCTGCTGCGCTTCTATGACGCGCAGTCCGGCAGCATCACGCTGGACGGGGTGGACGTGACGCGGCTGTCGCTGGCCGACCTGCGCGGGCGCATCGGCATCGTGCCGCAGGACAGCACGATCTTCTCCGCCAACGCCATCGAGAACATCCGCTACGGCCGCCCCGACGCCAGCGATGCCGACGTGATCGCCGCCGCGAAGGCCGCGCACGCGCACGACTTCCTCACCGCGCTGCCCGAGGGCTACCAGACCTTCCTCGGCGAGCGCGGCGTGCGCCTGTCCGGCGGCCAGCGCCAGCGCATCAGCATCGCGCGCGCCATGCTCAAGAACCCGCCGCTGCTGCTGCTCGACGAGGCCACCAGCGCGCTGGATGCCGAGAGCGAGCGCCTGGTGCAGGCTGCCCTCGAAGCCGCGATGAAAA
Source organism: Pseudomonadota bacterium (assembly GCA_041192465.1). Taxonomy (GTDB): domain Bacteria; phylum Pseudomonadota; class Gammaproteobacteria; order Burkholderiales; family Burkholderiaceae_C; genus Sphaerotilus. The sequence continues at coordinate 2,174 of JBEEMX010000128.1, forward strand.
ACCGCACCACCTTGGTGATTGCACACCGGCTGGCGACGGTCCAGCAGGCCGACCGCATCGTCGTGCTCGACCACGGCAGGATTACCGAGGAAGGCACCCATTCCGAACTGGTTCAACGGGGCGGTTTGTATGCCAAGCTTGCCGCCATGCAATTCAACCTGACCAATCAGGCGACATGATGGCCACCACCCCGGAGCGCAACTCGATCGACAGCCGCAAGGAACCGCGCTTCAGCGTCACCTGGCGCGGGCGGCTGACCTTGCCGGATGGACAGGTGCAGGAGGTGCGCGTGCGTGACATTTCCGAAAAGGGGGTGGGGTTGCTGGCGGATTTTCCGCTACCGAGCAACACGGTGATGTGGCTGGTGCTGGGTGTTCCCGACCTGAAAGACATGGCCCGCATCATGGCGGTGCCGGTGCGCATCAACTCGGCCTATGTGGTGATGCAGAGCCACGATTTCCGGGTGGGTGGCACCTGGATCGACCTGAGCGACTCGGTGCGTGCCTTGCTGCAGGACTGGATCCGCAAGCTGAGCTACAAGGCTTGACGCCCCGCACGGCCGCGCAGCGTGGCGGATAATCAGCCGCTTTGCTCCCAGCCGACCATGGACGCCACCCTCTCCCTGCACACCGAGCGGCCGATCCGCACGCAGTACGAAGACCTCATGCGCCATGTCCACCAGCACGGCGTCCTCAAGAGCGACCGCACCGGCACCGGCACCCGCAGCGTCTTCGGCCACCAGATGCGCTTCGACCTGCGCGAAGGCTTCCCGCTCGTCACCACCAAGAAGGTCCACCTGCGCTCGATCATCCTGGAGCTGCTGTGGTTCCTGCGCGGCGAGTCGAACGTGCAGTGGCTGCAGGACCGCGGCGTGACGATCTGGGACGAATGGGCGCGCGACGACGGCGACCTCGGCCCTGTCTACGGCGTGCAGTGGCGCTCCTGGCCGACCCCCGGCGGCGGCCACATCGACCAGATCGCCGAGGTCGTGCAGCAGCTCAAGACCAATCCGGACTCTCGCCGCATCCTCGTCAGCGCCTGGAATGTGGCCGAACTGAACCGCATGGCGCTGATGCCCTGCCACGCGCTGTTCCAGTTCTACGTCGCCGAGGGCCGCCTGAGCTGCCAGCTCTACCAGCGCAGCGCGGACATCTTCCTGGGCGTGCCGTTCAACATCGCCAGCTACGCATTGCTGACGCACATGCTCGCGCAGCAGTGCGATCTGGAGGTGGGTGACTTCATCTGGACCGGCGGCGACTGCCACCTCTACAGCAACCACACCGAGCAGGTCGAGACACAACTGGCCCGCACGCCCTACCCCTTCCCGACGCTGGAACTCCTGCGTCGGCCGGACTCCATCTTCGACTACCAGTTCGAGGACTTCGCCATCCACGGCTACCAGCACCACCCCGCCATCAAGGCGCCGGTGGCCGTCTGAGGGGCTGGAGATGCCGCAGCTCTGCCTGATCGCCGCGGTTGCCCGCAACGGCGTCATCGGTCGCGACAACGGACTCGTCTGGCACGACCCAGTGGACGCGAAACACTTCCGCACCACGACCATGGGCTGCCCGGTCGTCATGGGCCGCAAGACCTGGGATTCGCTGCCAGCGAAGTTCCGCCCGCTCCCCGGCAGGCGCAACGTCGTCGTCACGCGCCAGCCGGACTGGGCAGGCAGCGCGGCAGCGCAAGGGGCGGAGGTCGTGTTCAGCCTCGCCGCGGCGCTGGCGGCGGTGGCGAACACCGAGGCGCCGCGGGTCTTCGTGATGGGGGGCGGCGAGCTGTACGCGCTGGCCCTGCCCCACGCCGAGGTGCTGGAGCTGACCGAGATCGACACGGACCTCGACGGCGATGTGCGCTTCCCGGACTGGCCGCGCGGCGCCTTCGAGGCAATCGCCCGGACAGCGCATCCGGGCTTTGCCTTCGTGACCTACCGGCGCCGCTGAACCTCAGCCGAAGGGCCGCACGCCGATCAGCGGCCCGTGCAGCCACAGCGCAAAGATGATCCACGCAAAGATGCCGACGAACGCGGTGATCACGTCGCGCCCGGAGTGCAGCGGCAACAGTGGATCGCCCGCCGCCCGGTCCCGCTGGCGTGCAGCCCGGAACGCCAGCACCGCCCACAGCAGGAAACTGCCGAACAGCACGACATCCGCCAGCCGCCCGTTGGCCAGCAAGTGCGCCAGCGCCCAGACCTTCACGCCCAGCAGCATCGGATGCCGTACCTTGGCCTTCAGGCGCGAGCCGGGCACATAGGTGGCGGTCAGCAGCACGAAGGACAGCAGCATCAGCAGCGCCGCGACATGGCGCGTGGCGGTCGGCGGCATCCACAGATCGACCGGCGTGGCCCGCGCCGCCCCATAACCGGCGATCACCAGCCCCAGGCCCACCACCGACACCGCGGTGTAGACCGCCCGCCAGCGCATCGGACCCCATTGGCGGAGCTGCGCGGCGCGCCAGTCCTCGGCGACGATGCGGATCGAATGCACCCCCAGAAACAGCACCAAACCCAGTATCAAGATGGACACGCCCAGCCTCCTTCGGTGATCACGACAGCGCGCGAGTATCGCCCACCGCGGCCCCCACCTGCGGCATCATCTCGGCATGAAAATCGCCACATGGAACGTGAACTCCCTCGCCGTGCGGCTGCCGCAGGTGCTCGACTGGCTTGCGCTGGAGCAGCCGGATGTGCTGGTGCTGCAGGAGACCAAGCTCACCGACGAAAAGTTTCCGGCCGACGCGCTCGCTGCCGCCGGCTACCAGAGCGCCTGGTTCGGACAGAAGACCTACAACGGTGTCGCGCTGCTGTCACGGCAGGGGCTGGCGGTCACCGACGTGGTGCGCAACATCCCTGGTTTCGATGACCCGCAGGCGCGCGTGATCGCCGCGACAGTCGAGGGCGTGCGCGTGGTCGGCGCCTATTTCCCGAACGGGCAAGCGCCGGACAGCGACAAGTTCGTCTACAAGATGGCGTGGCTGGCGGCGCTGGAGCAGTGGCTGGGCAGCGAATTGCAGGCCCATGCGGCGCTGGCCTTGCTGGGCGACTACAACATTGCACCCGAGGACCGCGATGTGCATGACCCCGTGGCCTGGGCTGGACAGATCCACTGCACCCCGCAGGAGCGCGGTCACTTCCGGGCACTGCTCGACCTCGGCCTGCGCGACGCCTTCCGGCTGTTCGAGCAAGCGCCCAAGAGCTGGAGCTGGTGGGACTACCGCAACTTGGCCTTCCGCAAGAACCAGGGGCTGCGCATCGACCACATCCTCGTGAGTACCGTGCTGGCGGCACGCACCACCACCTGCCGCATCGACAAGGCCCCCCGCAAGAACGAGCGGCCCAGCGACCACGCGCCGGTGGTGGTTGAACTGGCCTCTGTGACCTGAACCGCGAAGATGTCGTGCGCGGGTGTGGATCAGCGCGTACGGCGGCGGCGAGCCACCAGGCCCAAAGCACCCAGACCAGCGAGCATCATCGCGTAAGACCCAGGTTCCGGAACGGCCGACACAGACACAGCGTCCACCGACAAGCCCGAACCGAAGCCGGACATGTACAGGTGGTAGGAGTTGCTGCCATTGACCACACCAGTGTCGAAGGTGTACTGCACTTGGTGCCAGCCAGGGCCATAGTTGACCGGGTTCACGCTCGACACGGCAACCGGCATGGTGAACTGGTTCGCACCCACATCGTTCGAGTCGAACAGGCGCGAGCGGCCTTCACCGGACGCCCAGAAACTGACGGTGTAGGTGCCCGCGGTGTCCAGCGAGAAACTCTGCACCAGCCGGTCACCGCTGGCCAGCAGGGCGAAGCGTTGCCCCGCGTAGGCACCAACCGGACCTTGGGCCGTGGTCATGGTGCCTTCCGACGACCAGGCACCGGTCGAACCGATCAGCGCGCCCGCAGCGTAGGATTCGAACGACACATCGTCGAGGCCAACAACAGCGGCTTGGGCGGTACCGCCGATGGTCAGGGTCAGCGCAATGGCGAGAGAAATTGTAGAGAGTTGCATGTTTTCCCCAGTGGTATGAAGTATGTGCGCCGTTGCGCCCCGCATTCAGGCGCTCCGGTGCCGAAAGATTACCCGGACCATGTTCGATTTTTTCACAATTTCGCTTACGTACCCCATGAACAAGGGGTCAAATGCCATGCAATCCATTTGGCTGAAACCCGCCCATATTGCGCCCCTGGTCACCACGGCACTGGCGCTCCTGCTGACCGGATGCGCCGGCACACCAGACAAGCGCAGTGACCGCGTGCCCCACGCCGAGCTGCTGAAGGTGCCTGACGCCCAGCCCCGGATCGAACCACTTCGCCTGGGCGGGCCAAACAAGCCCTACGCCGTGCTCGGGCGCAGCTACACCCCGGTCACCAGCGACGCGGAGATCCGCGAGTCGGGACTCGCCTCGTGGTACGGCGACAAGTTCCACGGCCTGCCGACCGCCAGCGGCGAACGCTACGACATGTACGCGATGACAGCCGCACACCCGACCATGCCCATTCCGAGCTATGCGCGGGTGCGCAACCCCGCCAATGGCCGCGAGGTGATCGTGCGCATCAACGACCGCGGCCCGTTCTCGCCTGGCCGCGTCATCGACCTGTCACTGGCCGCGGCGGTCCGCCTGGGGGTGTCGCATGCGGTTTCGCCCGTCGAGGTGGAGCGCCTGACACACGCGGCCATCCGCAGCGGCGACTGGCAACGCTGAGCGCAACGCGCGCCGTCAGCCCACCACGATCGGCTCAGGCTCCAGCCGGATGCCGAAACGGCCGTACACGCTCTCCTGGATCGCCCGGGCCAGCGTGATCACCTCGGCGCCGCGGGCCTCGCCACGGTTGACGAGCACCAGCGCCTGCTTTTCGTAGACCGCCGCGCCGCCCACCGACTTGCCCTTCCAGCCGCAGGCATCGATCAGCCAGCCGGCAGCGAGCTTGAAGCTGCCGTCGTCCATCGGATAGTGAACGACATGCGGGTCGCGGGCGATGATGTCGCGGCACTGCTCGGGCGTGACCACCGGGTTCTTGAAGAAGCTGCCCGCGTTGCCGATCACCGCCGGATCGGGCAGCTTGGCACGGCGGATGGCACAGACCCAGTCGAAGATCTGGCGTGCGTCCGGCTGCACGGTGCCGGTTTCTTCCATCTTGCGCTGCAGGTCGAGGTACCCCAGCACCGGCTGCCACGGCCGCGGCAACCGCAGGCGCACCCGGGTGATGACACTCTTGCCCGCCAGCTCATGCTTGAACACGCTGTCCCGGTAGCCGAAACGGCACAGGCGCCAATCCAGCGTGAAAGCACGTCCGGTGATCAGATCGACCCCGTCCAGCGACTCGAAACGGTCGGCGAGTTCCAGCCCGTAGGCGCCGATGTTCTGCACCGGCGCGGCGCCCACCGTGCCAGGAATCAGCGCGAGATTCTCCAGCCCGCCCAGCCCCTGCTCGATCGTCCAGGCCACCAACCGGTGCCAGGATTCGCCGGCACCGGCTTCGACAATGACCGCATCCGCCCGTTCCTCGACGACGCGCAGGCCCATGATCTCGATCTTGAGCACACATGCCGTCACGTCCCGGGCCAGCACGATGTTGCTGCCGCCCCCGAGAATGAACTTGGGCGCACGGCCGAATTCGGGGTGGTCGACGACGCGGCGCACGTCGGCCTCCTCCTCGATGTGGACCAGGGTCTGGGCGGTGGCGGGCAGGCCGAAGGTGTTCCATGCCCGCAAATTGACGGCAGTTTCGATGCGCATGGCAGAATTTTCTCCCAAACCCCCAAGAACCTCGAATTCACTGATAGAACACCATGCCCAGCTTCGACACCGTGCTTGAACCCGAACTGACGGAAGTTCGCAATGCCCTCGACCAGGCCAACAAGGAAATCGGCACCCGCTTCGACTTCAAGGGCAGCGACGCGCGCGTCGAGCACAAGGACAAGGAGCTGACGCTCTACGCCGACAGCGACTTCCAGCGTGGACGTGCGCTTCCTCGACCTTTCGGCCAAGCCCGAGAAGATGAGCCATGACAAGCTCAAGCACAAGGTCATCATCAAGGCCGGCATTGAGGGCGACCTCGGCAAGAAGATCCAGAAGGCGCTGAAGGAAAGCAAGCTCAAGGTGCAGGGCAGCATCCAGGGCGACACGGTGCGCGTGACCGGCGCCAAGCGCGACGACCTGCAAGCCGCGATGGCCCTGCTGCGCAAGGAGATCACCGAGGCGCCGCTGAGCTTCAACAACTTCCGCGACTGAGCACAGGGGCTGAGCAACCGCCCCCTGCCTCGGCCTCAGAGGCTGATGTAGGGGCGGTCCGGCGTGCGGATCGGCGCCGTGGCCACGGGACGCGGCCGAGCCGGCATCGGCGTGACGGGGGTGTAGTCGTCGCGCACGTCGAGCACACCGTCCTTCAGGTGCTTGCACACCACGTTCGCCATGAGGTCGCTTTCGCTGAAGCCGAGTTCGTCGACAGCCAGGAAGCGCGACGAATACTCGCCGAGTTCACCGTCCGTGTTGCGGATCTTCCAGCCCGCGTGGCGGTAGCGCTGCGCCACCATCTTGTTGATCGCCAGCGCGCTGATGGGCATCGACATGCCCGAGGACATCAGCGCCAGCGTGATCGACCCCACAACCGGCAGTGTCAGCGTGTGGCGCCATTGGCGGGCATGCGCCAGCACACCCGCACCGGCCCACCAGGTCCACGGCACGCTCTCGCCGCTGAGCATCGCCCAGACCTGGACAGCCGTGGCCGCCGCGCCCACCAGGAACAGCAGCGGGTCGGGGCCGACACGTACATCGACACGCCGGTAGAAATGGGGATTCACAAAGGTGATGGACTTTTTCATGCGACGGACCTTGGCTGCAACAGGCCGCCGCTTCAACTTGAACCCGGCGCCCCACGGCACTCCTTCGGCAGTGTCCTGGCGGACTTGAGCCGAGCCGAGCCGCTCTGTCACTGCTGGGACAAGCCCTCTGCGGACCCCGTGCTAAAAAACCGGGCAGAACACCGCCCGGAGACACGCGCCATGGACCTGAATTTCACCCCGGAAGAACTCGCCTTCCGACAAGAGATCCGCACCTGGGTTGCCGCCAACCTGCCCACTGACCTGAGCCGCAAGGTGCTGGGCGCAATGCGCCTCTCCCGCTCCTCTCTTTGCCGTATCTGCTCGATAATGAACGGCGGCAGCATCGCTCGCTCCTTACCACCCTCACGGGTGCGTACGCTTCAAACTGACAGCAAACCACGCGAAAACAAGCAAGCCCGATGCCAATTCGATGCACTTTAACCCTTCAAAACTTGTTTTTGCAGAAAAAGACATGGGTATTTCGGCAACTTATACCCCGTGGTTGCGTGCATTAGGCTTGCAAGACGTTTATCTTGCTTATTTGAGTGGCTATAAAGCCATCGATAAACGACAAGCTGTAGGCATGAGTGTTCGCTATTTCTCGCTCGGCGAAATACAATATACCGACGATGCTGGTGCCAGTTTGGGAAGCGACCGCCCAAATGAATTTGAATTAGCCTTGGCTTATTCGCGCAAATTAAGCCCCAATTTTTCAGGCGGCTTGACGATGAAATACCTATACTCGCGTTTAGCAAGTGGGCAAAGCGTAAACGGCAACATTATTACAGCGTATAATGGCGTTGCTGCCGACCTGTCCTGCACCTATAAAAAAGTGCTGACTTTAAATGATAGAAAAGCAAACTTGATGATTGCAGGAGCCATTCATAATGTTG